>DAIEEM010000006.1 GCA_027325905.1 Rhodocyclaceae bacterium | reverse complement strand
TAGCAGCGTGGTCGGGCCGTAGACGGCGAAGCCGGCGCAGACCTGCTGTGTGCCGGGCTGGAGGAAGACCTTTTCGTCGACCGCGGCCACGCCTTCGGGGCAGCGCAGCACCGAGAAGATGGTGCCGACGGAGATGTTGACGTCGATGTTCGAGGAGCCGTCGAGCGGATCGAACACCAGCAGGAACTCGCCCTTGGGGTAGCGGTGCGGGATCAGGTGCGGGTCTGCCATCTCCTCCGAGGCCATGGCGGCGAGATGGCCGCCCCATTCGTTGGCTTCGAGCAGGATGTCGTTGGAGATGACGTCGAGCTTCTTCTGCGCCTCGCCCTGGATGTTGTCGCTGCCGGCGCTGCCGAGCACGTCGGCCAGCCCGCCCTTGCCGATGGCGATGGAAATGGCCTTGCAGGCGCGCGAGACGACCTCGACGAGAAAGCGCAGGTCGGCGCCGATGACGTGGTTGTTGCGCTCGGCCTCGATGAGGTAGCGCGCGAGGGTGACGGGAGGCATGATGGGTTCCGGCGGTGGCGAAGGAGGCCGGATTATACCGGCGTGCCCGCGCCATGCCGGCGTCATTGCCAGACGTTCAGCCTTCCACCATGCGCCGCACGACAGTATTGAAATGGCCTATCCAGTCGGGTGCGAACTGGTTGTCGCAGGCGTTGATCTCGGCGATGGCGCGCAGCAGCGAGCGGCTTTGGCCGCGGTGGCTGTGCTTGAGGGTGACGGCCTCGAAGGCGTCGACGATGGCGAGGATCTTGGCGCCGGGAACGATGCCCTCCGACTTGAGGCCGGCCGGATAGCCGCCGCCGTCGGGCATCTCGTGGTGCTGGGCGACCATCTCGGCGGCCGCCTTCCAGTCGCCCATGCGTTCGAGCAGGCCGGCGCCATAGGCCGGGTGGTCGCGCAGCGCGCGCTTTTCCTCGTCGCTCAACTGGCCGACCTTGAGCCAGACGGACTCGGGCAGGAACATCATGCCGACGTCGTGCATATAGACGGCGGCTTCGAGCTGCACCGGATCGACGGGCTTGTCGGCGGCGGCGTTGGTGTCGAGCGCGAGGCGCAGCAGTCGCCCGCTGCGGCCCTTGAAGAGCGGCGAGCGGGCTTCGAACTGGTGCGCCAGGGCGCGGAAGAACTTGAGGTCGGCGGCGATGCTCTCGGCGCCGCGCGTGGCGTGGGTGGCGGCCGGCCGCACCTGGGCGCCGGCGTGCACCGGACGAAAGCCGGTGACGGCCTCGATCAATCTTACCGAGCGCTCGTCGAGTTCGGCGCTTGGCGCTTGCGCCATGCCGTCGAGACCACCGACCAGTTCGACGATCCTGAGATGGGCGAAGGACTTGCCGGCGGAAAGCGCTTCGACCGCCAGTTCGAGGCGGTCCATCGCCAGCAGGATGACTTCCGCCAGCAACTCGGAGAAGGCGAGTTCGCCGCCGCGCAGGCGCGCCAGCAGGGTCTCGATCGGATGCGCCACTAGCACGCCGACATCGACCTTGCAGATGGCGGCGTCGCCCTTGATGTTGTGCAGGGCGCGGAACAGCCCGGCGATCAGCGCATTGTCGTCGGGGTTGCGCTTCAGCTTGGCGACGTCGCGCTCGACGTTGGGCACGATGTCGGTGAGATCCTCGATAAACTCGGTGAGCCCGTCGCGGTCCTGGATGCTCGGATGCAACAAGGCGCTGATGTCGGCCATACGTCCTCCCCTGCGATAGATCGAACTTACGCGATGCGGCCGCCGCTGGCAAGGCGCCGCCGCTAGACCAGTCCCGCCGCCGCCAGCTCGCTCTTGACGTAGGCATAATAGATCGGCGCCGCCACCAGGCCGGGCAGGCCGAAGGCCGCTTCCATCGCCAGCATCGCCAGCAGCAGCTCCCAGGCCTTCGCCGCGATCTGCGAGCCGACGATGCGCGCGTTGAGGAAGTATTCGAGCTTGTGGATGACAACCAGGAAAGCCAGCGAGGCTAGCGCCACCTGCGGCGAGAGCGCGAGGCTGACGACGACGATCACCGTGTTGGAAATGAGGTTGCCGACTACCGGCAGCAGGCCGACGACGAAGGTCAGCGCGATCATGGTCTTCGTCAGCGGCAGGTGCACGTCCGCGAGCGGCAGCGCCACCGCGAGGTAGAGCGCGGTGAAGGCAGTGTTGAGCGCGGCGATGCGCACCTGGGCGAAGACGACGCGGCGAAAGGCCTGCGCCAGTTTGCGCGCCCGTTCGGTCAGCGCCGCCGCCAGCGGTCGCATCGTCGGGATCGAGGCCGCTTCGTGCAGCGCCACCATGGCGCCGATCAACATGCCGATCAGGATGTGGACAAAAGCGATGCCGGCTTCCTTGCCGACGCTGCCGATCTCGCCGGCATGCTCGCGCAGCCAGTGCGCCGCGGCGCTCTTAAGGCTGTCGACGCCCTCCGGCAGTATGTCCAGCAGCCAGTCCGGCAGCCACAACCGCGCGTCGTCGATGGTGTCTGCCATCTTCTGCGCCAGCGCTGCGATACCGCCGCCGTGATGGTTGAAAAAACCGACGGTGAGCACGGTGCCTAGCGATACGCCGCCGATCACCAGCACCGCCAGCACCAGCACCGCGGCGATCTTGGCGCGGCGGTTCGAGAGGCGGCCCGTCAGCACGGAAGCCAGCAGATGCACCAGCTCGAACACGAGCAAGCCCGCCAGCAGCGCCGGCAGCAGGTGCAGCCGCAAGGTCAGGTACAGCAGGAGCGCGGTTACCAGCCACGAGGCTTGCATGGCGCGGGAGGCGCTTTCGGCGTCGGATTTTGTCATGAGGCGCGTATTCTCTCCTGACCGCGCCGCGGCAGCAATGGGCAGCAGTCGGCATCACGCCGCTAGGGTAGCCCGTCGGCACGCCGGCATCGGACGCGACCGGATGCCTTTGGGCATCGCCGCGAGTTCCGGCAGAGCCGCCTTTTCCAGGATCATGGCTTGTTCCACAAATCGTCCAACGGGTTCTTCTTCGGCGCGGCGTCGCTGATGCCGCCGCGCCGTGCCGTGAATTCCTCTTCGATGTTGTCGCGGAAATAGCTCCAGGCCGATCCGGACGTAGACAACCTCTGCCAGGCCTCGGCACCGACGCCACTGTATTCGAGCGTGCTGCCGTCGTCGAATTGCACGCGCAGCAGGCGGGCGCGGGAATCGTAGCCGATGGCGCGCAGCTCGCCGGAGTTGATCTTCTTCATCTCCACGGCCACGCCTCCCGAAGAGCCGCCTCGAGGGAGGCGGCGCCCCCTGTGGGGGCAGCGAACGCAGCGCGCGTGGGAGCCATCTGTCGCCTTACGGATGGTCGGCGGCGTTGTGCTCGTCCGCGGCGGGCGTTGCCTCGCGCGCCTGCTTTTCGCGCAGCCGCGCGTTCTTCGTTTCGCTGCCGAAGACGTAGCGCCCGGCCAGCACGCAGCCCTTCATGCCCGGATCGCAGGGCAGGTTGCTGATCTTGCTGCAGACGTCGTTGATTTCGTGAGGGCAACCCCAGCCGGCCATGCGCGTTCCTCCTCGGTCGTTGCAATGATACCGCGCCAGGGCGACGCGTTACATCTGCCGGAACAGGTGGGCGTAGGAGCGGCTCACCGGCAGCGGCTGGCCGCCGCCGCGCAGCTCGACCCAGAGACGGCCCATGAGGTCGCGGCGCACTGCGCGGATGGCGGCGGCGCGCACCAGCGTGCCGCGGTGGATGCGCCAAAAAACTTGCGAATCGAGCTGGCGTTCGAGGTCTTTCAGCGGCGTGCGGATCAGCCATTCCCGGCTGCCGACGTAAAGCGTCGTGTACTTGTCGGCCGCCTCGAAGCGGTCGACCTCGGCGACGTCGATGAGGCGCACGCCGTCGCCGCTGCCGACGCGCAGCCAGCGCAGCGACTGGGCCGCCGGGGCGCCGCCGTCAAGTCGCGCGATCAGTTCGCGCAGCAGCGCGTCGCTCGCCGGCGGCGCCGTCGGTAGCCGCTCCAGCGCTTTGGCCAGGCGCTCGGCCGTGACGGGTTTGAGCAGATAATCGACGGCGGCCTGCTCGAAGGCCTGCACGGCGAACTCGTCGTAGGCGGTGACAAAAATCACGCGACAGGGGGCGGTGATGCGCGCCGCCACGTCGAGGCCGGAAAGGTCCGGCATGCGAATGTCGAGCAGGGCCGCGTCGGGCTTGAGTTCCTCGATGAGCGCCAGCGCCGCGGCGCCGTCGGCGGCCTCGGCAACGATCTCGGCCGTCGGCGCGACTTCGCCGATCAGGCGGATCAGCCAGGCGCGCAGCGGCGCCTCGTCGTCGGCGATCAAGAGGCGCATGCCGGCTCCAGCGGGATGCGCAGCCGCGCGCTGACGCCGCCGGCCGCGTTGCTTTCCAGCGCGAGGCCGGCGTTCCCGCCGTAGCAGGCGCGCAGCCGTTCGCGCACGTTGGCGAGCCCGACGCCGTCGCTGCCGGCCGCGGCGAAGCCCCGGCCGCCGTCGGCGACTTCGATGACCAGCGCGTCTTGCTCGCGCCGGCAGCGCACGGCGATGCTGCCGCCTTCGGCCCTGGGTTCGAGACCGTGGCGGATGGCGTTCTCCACCAGCGGCTGCACCAGCAACGGCGGCAAGCGAGCGCCGAGAACCTCGTCATCGGCGTCGACGCGCCAGGAAAGACGCTGGCCCATGCGCACGGCCATGATGCCGAGGTAGG
>DAIEEM010000002.1 GCA_027325905.1 Rhodocyclaceae bacterium | reverse complement strand
GACGAGTATCAACGCCGTTTCCTGGCCGCCGCGCAAACGGGTATTGGGCGCGACGCCTGGCACAACTACCGCGCCTTCCTCGACCGGCTCGACTCGGCGGTGCCGGCATTCCCCGTCGGCGCTGCTTGCAGCGCTGCCGGTGGCCTGGGGATCGGCAGAACTTGGCGAATTGGCCGCGGCAGGCGTGGGGCTCGGGCTCGGAGCGGCGCTCATGGCTAACATTTGGACATCCTTTGCAGACGAATCTCGCCTTCGTGGGATGCAAGCGCCATGCCAACTATTTCTCGGCGAGATCCTTTTCGCGGTGGCGGAGCGCGGCATGTTCGTCGAATGCCTTTTGCTCCTGCTTGGATTCGGCATGCGCGACGCGCGAGTGGTGCCGCTGCGCCAAGGTGTCGAAGGCCTTCACCCGTCCGCGCTTGTTGAGCCATTCCAATTGGCCGGCGGCGGTGCGCCGCTCCGAGGCGGCGACCATTTCCTTGGCCTGGACGACGGCCGAGTCGAGCCGGTCGAGGAAGGCGCGGTAGTTGTGCCAGGCGTCGCGCCCAATACCCGTTTGCGCGGCGGCCAGGAAACGGCGTTGATACTCGTCCCGATACTGTTGCAGCAGCTCCAGCCGTTGCGCCGCTTCCTGCTGGCCCGAGATCAATTCGCCGAGCAAGCGCGTCGCCTCGTCCAGACGCAGTTGAGAAAGGTCGAGCAGGGACTGGAGGGGGAAATGCCGTTTCACGACTTATCGATAGCAACGCGAATGGTGGAATTCTACGCCGGCGTTCCGAGGATCGCACGCAATGCGGCAAGACTGCCGCCGTAGTCGGCGCGCTCGGTGATCTCCTGCTGGAGAAAGCGCTCCAGTTGCGGGTAGAGCGCGATGGCCTGGTCGAGGAGAATATCCGAGCCCTTGGCATAGGCGCCGACGGCGAGCAGGTCGCGGGCGCGCTGGTAGCGCGAGTACAGTTGCTTGAACGTGCGCACTAGCTCGAGATGAGAGGGCTCGATCAAGTTGGTCATGGCGCGCGAGATCGACTGCTCGATGTCGATCGCCGGGTAATGGCCGGCATCGGCAAGATGGCGTGTCAGCACGATGTGGCCGTCGAGAATGGCGCGCGCGGCATCGGCGATGGGATCCTGCTGATCGTCGCCTTCCGCGAGCACAGTATAGAAGGCCGTAATGGAGCCGCCGCCGACGGCGCCATTGCCGGCGCGCTCCACCAATTGCGGCAAGCGGGCGAACACCGAAGGCGGGTAGCCGCGCGTTACCGGCGGCTCGCCGACGGCCAGCGCAATCTCGCGTTGCGCCATGGCGTAGCGCGTCAGCGAGTCCATGATCAGCAGCACATGGCGACCTTGGTCGCGGAATTCCTCGGCGACCGTCGTCGCATAGGCGGCGCCTTGCAGGCGCATCAACGGACTGACGTCGGCCGGGCAGGCGACGACGACGGAACGGCGCAGGCCGTCGTCGCCCAGGTTCTGTTCGATGAATTCCTTGACTTCGCGGCCGCGTTCGCCGATTAGGCCGACGACGATGACGTCGGCTGCGGTGTATCGCGCCATCATGCCTAGCAATACGCTCTTGCCGACGCCGGAGCCGGCGAACAAGCCCAGGCGCTGACCGCGCCCGACCGTCAGCAGGGCGTTGATGGCGCGGATGCCGACGTCGAGGCTGCGGTCGATCGGCGCCCGCTGCAAAGGATTCAGGGGCCGGCTGACCAGCGAACGGGCCAGCTTGGTGTCGAGCGTACCGAGGCTGTCGAGGGGACGGCCGTTGCCGTCGACGACGCGGCCCAGCAATTGGTCGCCGACGGGCAGATGCTTGGCGCGGTCGAAAGAGCGCCGCCGCAGTTCGCTGAGGTGGCCCAGGCGCGCCGGCGGCGGCGGGATTTCCAGGGGGATGACGTGGGCGCCGGGCGCCAGTCCATAGACGTCCTCGGCCGGCATCATGTACAGTTTTTCGCCGGAGAAGCCGACGACTTCGGCCTCCACGGTACCGTCGCCAGGGATCTGGATGCGGCAGCCCGAACCCAGCGGCAGCTTGAGGCCGGACGCTTCCATCACCAGTCCGTTGATGCGTGTGAGCCGGCCGGACAACTGGAAGGGGCTGGATCCGCTTGCCTGGTCGCGGCAGCCGGCGAGAAACTCGCGCCAGGCGGCGATGCTGGCGTTCATGATTCGGGCGGCGGCGTCCAGGCGTCGTCGAGTCCAAGGCTGGCGAGCACGCGGCGCCAGCGCGTGGCGACACTGGCGTCGAGGTGGCTGCCGCCGGCCTCGAGCACGCAGTCGCCGCGGGCGAGCTTGGCGTCCTCGAGGATGCGGTGGCCGGCGTGGCTCAACTGGTCGCCGAGATAGGACCGCACCAGCGAAGCGTCTTCCGGGTTGAGGTAGATAGATGCGTTCTGGTGCGGCAACTGGTCCAGCGCCTCGTGCACGACGTCGAGCAGGGTCTCCGGGCGCGCGCCGATCTCGCGCCGCACCACCTGGCGCGCGAGTTCTAGCGCCAGGCCCAGCAACTCGTCGGCGACAGCGCCGTCGAGCCCGGACATGGCGGCGTCCAGCTTGGCGGCGGTGCGTTCGAGTCGCTCCGCCTCGTCGCGGACCTTGGTTTGCCCCTCGCGATAACCCGTCTGGAAGCCTTCTTCCTGGGCTTGCTGAAAGATGCGCTCGACTTCCGCCGCCGTCGGCATCGGCACCGTCGGTTCGGGCTCGGGCTCCGCGGCCGGCTTGGCGCCGATGGGCTTGCGCGCGGGGCCGTCGAATTCCGCCAGCTCCCAGCGCTCCCAGGCGGTGAGCTTGCCTATGTCGGTGACGTCGCTCATGTCAGATCATCTGGTCTTCGCCGCCCTTGCCGCCGAGGACGATTTGACCTTCGTCGGCGAGGCGGCGGGCGATCTTGAGGATTTCCTTCTGTTCGGCCTCGACCTCGGAAAGCCGCACCGGCCCTTTCGATTCGAGATCTTCCCTGAGCATTTCGGCGGCGCGCTGCGACATGTTCTTGAATATCTTTTCGCGCAGCTCCGGCGGCGCGCCTTTCAAGGCGACGATGAGCGAGTCCGACTGCACTTCGCGCAGCAGCAACTGGATGCCGCGGTCGTCGACGTCCATGAGGTTCTCGAAGACGAACATTTCGTCGAGAATCTTCTGCGCCAGGTCGGGGTCGTATTCGCGCACGTTGTCGACGATCGACGTTTCCGCCTGCTGGCCGACGAAGTTGAGAATCTCCGCGGCGTGGCGGACGCCGCCCATCGACGCCTTCTTGATGTTCGCGGAGGCGCCCGAGAGCAAGCGCGTCAGCGCCCCGTTGAGTTCGTGCAAGGCGGTGGGCTGGACGCCGTCGAGCGTGGCGATACGCAGCAGCACGTCGTTGCGCAGCCGCTCGCTGAACAGTTTCAGGATTTCGCCGGCATGGTCGAATTCGAGGTGCACGAGAATCGTGGCGATGATCTGCGGGTGCTCGTTCTTGATGAGATCGGCCACCGTCCCCGAGTCCATCCACTTGAGGCTTTCGATACCGGCGGTATCGCCGCCCTGCATGATGCGCGAGATCAGGTTGGCGGCGCGGTCGTCGCCGAGCGCCTTGGTCAGCATCGACCGTATCGTCGCCTCGTCGACGGACACTGGACTTCCCTGCCCGGTTTCGCTGTGCAGCTTGTCGAGGACGACTTCGATCTTCTCGCGCGGCACCGACTTGATGGCGGTCATGGCGTGACCGAGCTTCTGGACCTCCTTCGGACCCAGATGCTTCAATACCGCTGCCGCTTCGTCCTCTCCCAGCGAAAGCAGCAGGATGGCGCTTTTCTCTATACCGTCATCGGGGTTCGTTGCCACCGACCCACTCCTTGATCACATTGGCTACGATCTTCGGATCCTGTTTCGCCAGGTCGCGGGCCTGTTGCAGTTTGGCATCATAGGACGGCCCCTGGTGGGGATGCAGCAGAGCGTCCTGCGCCCTTTCCGCCTGCGTTGCGTGCTCGATCTCCATGCGCTTCGCGGCCGAGGCGAACATCTCGAAGAGTGCTCTGAATATTTTGGCCCACAGCAGGTAAACAACAACCGCAAAGATCAAATATTTTAAGCCTTCGCCGGCGAACGAGACCACCTCCGGATTCTTCCAGAGCGGCAGTTCGGGGACGATTTCCTTCTCGGTCGGTGCGAAGGCGACGTTGGCGACATTGAGGGAATCGCCGCGCTCCTGGCTGAAGCCGACCGCTTCGCGGGCGAGCGCGGTGATCTGCTTGAGCTCGGTATCGGTCAGCGGGGTCGACTTGCCGGGCTTGCCGTCCTTTTCCGGCCCCTTCTTCTGGTTGACGACCACGCCCACGGACAGGCGCCGAATCGTACCGGGCACGCCCTTGGTGTGCAGTACGGTCTTGTCGACTTCATAGTTGATGGTGGAGTTCTTGTTGAAATTCACCGGCGCGTTGTAGCCTATGGATGCGTTCGCCGTACCGGGCGGCGCGCCTGTGGGCCGAGCACCTGCGGGCGGTGTGGTAATGGGCGCGGTGGCCGGCACCGGCGGCTGGTTGGTGAGCGCGCCGGGAACGCCGATGGCGTTGGCCGTGGTGCTGCTGCTCTCCGCCGTCTGTTGGCTGCGAATGGCGGTTTCGGGCGCGTTGTTGGGCTTGTAGGTTTCGGCGACCTGCTCGGTCTGCGAGAAGTCGACGTCGGCGGCTACCTGGGCGCGGACGTTGGCGGGGCCGACGATCGGCGCCAACAGACTTTCTATGCGTTTGACGTAACTCGCCTCGAGTTCGTGTACGAATTTGATTTGCGAGGGGTCGAGGCCGGCGTTCTTGGTTGGATCGGACTGCTGGGAGATCAGGTTGCCGTCCTGATCGATGACGCTGACGTCCGCCGGCGCGAGTTGCGGCACGGAGGACGAGACGAGGTGCACGATGCCGGCCACCTGGGCGGCATCGAGGACGCGGCCGGGACGCAGGCTGACGAGGACGGAGGCGGACGGTTTCTGTTCGTCGCGCAGGAAGGCTGTCTGCTTCGGGATGGCGAGGTGGATGCGCGCGCCGCTCACTGCCGCCAGCGATTGGATGGTGCGCGCCAGCTCGCCTTCGAGGCCGCGCTGATAAGCGATCTGTTCGGCGAATTGCGTGGCGCCGAGCTTGAGATTCTACATCAGTTCGAAGCCGACCTGGCCGCCCTTCGGCAGCCCTTGCGAGGCAAGCCGCAGGCGGACTTCATGGACCTGGGTCGCCGGCACCAGGATGGCGCCGCCGCCTTCGGAGAACTTGTAGGGCACGTTCTGCTGTTGCAGGGCGGTGATGATCTGCCCGCCGTCCTGTTCCGACAGGTTGGAGAACAGAATGCTGTAGGAGGGTTCGCGCGTCCACATCCAGGCGCCCGCGAGCAGGGCGATCGCGAACGCGACCGCCAGCATCGCGCCGACCTTCTGCCGGGCGGAAAGCTGGTTGAATCCCTCGAAGGAAAAG
Organism: Rhodocyclaceae bacterium; assembly: GCA_027325905.1. Lineage (GTDB taxonomy): Bacteria > Pseudomonadota > Gammaproteobacteria > Burkholderiales > Rhodocyclaceae > Nitricoxidireducens. Next base: position 1,552 of record DAIEEM010000002.1, on the reverse strand, counting down.
GGCAACGCTGCCGTCTGTTCTGCCATAAGCGCCTATTTTCCGGCCATTCCGACCGCTACGGGATTGTGGACTTCGCTAGCAAGTGCGGTTCCCGTAAGAAACGGCAATTTTTGCCGCCATTTCGGAAGTTGTTGATACAGTTCGAATCTGCCATCATGGGCCCAGACATGAACGCCCCCGCAGACCCCAAAGATTCCACCGTGCCCGCCGAGTCCGAAAAGCTGGCCGAGGCCTTCCGCATTTTCAACCAGGCCTCCGAGGAACTGGCGGGCACGTACAAGACCCTCCAGGCCCAGGTCGCCGAGCTCACCGCCGAGTTGGCCGCGGCGAATGGCGCATTGCGCCAACAGTACCAGGAAAAGGCGGCGCTGACCGAACGATTGACGCTATTGCTCAATGCCCTGCCGGCAGGCGTGGTCGTCTTCGATGCGGCGGGGCGCGTGGTGGAAGTCAATCCCGCCGCCAGCGCCTTCGGCTTTGCCCCCGGTTGTTCCTGGGCCGAGGCTGAAGCAGCGGGGCTGACGGCTACCGAGACGCCCGGCGAATATCACGCCGGAGCGCGCCGAGTCGCGGTTTCGGTGACGCCCCTGGACTCCGCCGGCGGACGCATCGTGTTGCTGCACGACGTCACCGAAGCCCATCGCCTCAAGACCCAGGCGGAGCGCAACGAGCGCCTTGCCGCGATGGGCGAAATGGCGGCGCAGCTCGCCCATCAGTTGCGTACGCCGCTGGCGGCGGCGCTGCTGTACGCCGGCAACCTCGAGAATCCGGATCTCGCGGCGGCCAGCCGTATCGGCATTGCGCAAAAAACCGTTGCGCGCCTGAAGCACCTCGAGCACCTGATCCAGGACGTACTGCTGTTCGCCAGGGGCGAGGTGTTGGGCCGCGAGACCTTCGGCGTCGACGCCTTGGTCGCCGAACTCACCAGTACCTTTGAGCCGCTGGCGAAGAGTCGCGGCGTCGATTTCGCCGTCGCGGCCGACGGCGGCGACGGCAGTATGACCGGCAATCGCAAGGCGCTGGCGGGCGCGTTGACCAACTTGCTCGAAAACGCCCTGCAGGCGGTCGAATCCGGCAGCGGCCGCGTCGTCCTCACGGTGGGCCGCAAGGAATCGCATTGGCTCTTTTCCGTGCGCGACAATGGCCGCGGCATGGCGCCGGATGTGGTCGAGCGCATGTTCCAGCCCTTCTTCACGACGCGCCCGGACGGTACCGGCCTCGGGCTCGCCATCGCCCGCGGCGTCGCCCGCGCCCACGGCGGCGGCATCGACGTGGTTTCGGCGCCCGGCGCCGGCACCGAATTTTTTATGACCATATCCTTGGGGCTGGCCGCCCCGGACGCCGAATGACCATGTCAGAGATCGAAGCGATGAACATCCTGGTCGTCGAAGACGACGAATCCCTGCGCGACGCGCTGCTGGTGACGCTGGAGGCGGCCGGCCACCGCGCCCTCGGCGCCGACGGCGGCGCCGCGGCGCTGGCGCTGATCGCGCGCGAAGCCTTCAACATGGTCGTGTCCGACCTGCGCATGGCGCCGATGGACGGCCTCGAG
>DAIEEM010000001.1 GCA_027325905.1 Rhodocyclaceae bacterium | reverse complement strand
GCAGCGCCGCCTGAACTCCTGCGCGAGTAGCAATTGCGCGGCCGGCGGCTCGATGTCGAACTTGAGATTGCCGAAGACGGCGACGTCGCCGGCGCCGAGTTCGGCCAGGCGGCGCGCATCGTCGGCGCCGACGGCCGAGATCGCGGACAAGCCCGCCAGCGCCTCGCGCGTGAGCCGAGGGAAGCGCGCATAGCGCCGCGCCGACTTTTCCGACAGGCGCGCATTGACCAGCAGCAGTGGCACATTGATGGCCTTGCAGGCGGCGATGGCGTTGGGCCAGAGTTCCGTTTCCATGATGACGCCGACTTGCGGACGGAAGTGTCGCAGGAAGCGGCGCGCGGCCCAGGGCGTGTCGTAGGGCAGGTAGCAGCGTTCGACGTCGGCGCCGAACAAGTCTTCCGAGGTCTGGCGGCCGGTCGGCGTCATGTGGGTGATCAGGATGCGATGGCCGGGGTAGCGGGCGCGCAAGGCGGCCACCAGTGGCTGCGCGGCGCGGGTTTCGCCGACCGAAACGGCGTGAATCCAGATCGTCGGCGCCTGCGCCGGCGCGGCGAAGAAACCGAAGCGCTCGCACCAATGGCGCAGGTATTGCGGCTGGCGCCGCGCCCGCCACAGCAGGTGCAGCACGGCCCACGGCAGCAGGGCGAGGATGGAAAGCGAGTAGAACAGGCGCGCCATCAGCCGATCAGCGCCAGGGCCGCGGCGACGACGTCGCCGGCGGCGGGCGGCGCCTCGCGGCCGCCGAGATTGACCGCCTGGGCTCCGGCATGGACGCCCGTGAGCTGCGGGTCGGACGCGCAGAACAGCGCGAGCGTCGGCCGGCCCAGCGCCGCCGCCAGATGGACGAGGCCGGTGTCGACGCCGACGACCAGTTGCGCGCCGGCCAGCACGGCGACCAGTTCGGCCAGCCCCAGGGCCGGCGCGGCGACGGCGCGTCCGAGGGTATGGGCCAAGTGCGCCGCGCGCTGCCGTTCTTCACGGCTGCCGCCGGGCAGCACGCACATCAGCCCCGAGGCGACCAGCGCCAGGCCGAGCGCATGCCAATCGGGATCGGGCCAGAGCTTGTCGGCGCGCGACGTCGCCGTCAGCAGCACGGCGTAATCCTTCTTCGGCAGCCAGTCCGCGGCCGCCGGCGGCGCGGCGATGCCGTAATCGAGCGTCGTGTCGACGACGTAGCCGGCGGCGGCCGCGACGAGGCGCCGGTTGCGCTCTACGGCATGGAGACCGCGCGGAACGTCGAACGCCGCATCGTAGAAGCGCGCAGCCACCGCCTCGCGCACGGTGGCGCGGCTGAAGCCGCAGCGGCGCCCGCCAGGCGCCAGGCGCGCCTGCGCGACGAGCAGGCCGCTCTTCAGTAATCCCTGCGTGTCGATGACCAGATCGTAGTCGCGCTCCCGCAAGGCGCGCCGGAAAGCGGCGACCTGCGCCCACGTTGCCGGCGACCACGGGCTGCGGCGCCAACGCCGCACGGCTACCGGCAGCACGCGGTCGACGGCCGGATGCAGGCGCGGCAGCGCGGCGAAGGATTCCTCCACGACCCAGTCGATCTTCGCGTCGGGGAAGTGCCGTGCGAGATCGCTGACCACAGGCAGGTTGTGGACGACGTCGCCGAGCGAGGAAGTTTTGACGAGTAGGATGCGCATGGCCGATTGCGGCGCCAGAACGTACAATGGCACCCCGCCCGCGATTATAGCCGCCCCATGCCCGCCGCCCGGCAGCCGGTTTCCGCCGTCCTCATCACGCTCAACGCCGCCTCGCAGGTCGAGGCATGCCTGCGCTCGCTCGCCTTCTGCGACGAAATCGTCGTCGTCGATTCGGGCAGCATCGACGGCACCGTCGCGTTGGCGCAAGGCCTGGGCGCGCGCGTCATCCAGGCCGCATGGCGCGGCTTCGGACCGCAGAAGCAGTTCGCCGTCGAGCAGGCGAGCCACGACTGGGTGTTGTGCCTCGACGCCGACGAGCGCGTCAGCGAGGCGCTACGCGCGAGCATCGAAGCGGCGCTCGTCGCACCGGATCGACCCGCCTTCCGTTTCGCGCGCTGCAACCGTTTCATGGGGCGCTACCTGCGCCACGGCGAAGGCTACCCGGACTGGAGCCTGCGCCTGTTCGACCGCCGCCATGCGCACTGGTCGGACGATGCGGTGCATGAGAAGGTCATTGCCGACGCCGCAGTGGGCACGCTCAAGGGC
>DAIEEM010000254.1 GCA_027325905.1 Rhodocyclaceae bacterium | reverse complement strand
ACGGGCGCGCCGGCGAAGATGCCGACCGACACGGCGGCGATGTAGTCGCGCAGCGGACTGGCCTTGAGCGTGCCGGCGGCGACCAGCTTGGCGCAGGCGTCGTGCAGCGCGACGCAGGCGCCGGTGATGGCGGCGCAGCGCGTGCCGCCGTCGGCCTGCAGCACGTCGCAGTCGAGCGTGATCTGGCGCTCGCCGAGCGCCGTGAGGTCGGTGACGGCGCGCAGGGAACGGCCGATCAGGCGCTGGATTTCCTGGGTGCGGCCCGACTGCTTGCCCTTGGCGGCTTCGCGCGCCGTGCGCGTATGCGTCGAGCGCGGCAGCATGCCGTACTCGGCGGTGACCCAGCCCTGGCCCTTACCCTTGAGGAAGCCGGGCACGCCGTTCTCGACGCTGGCGGTGCACAGCACGCGGGTGTTGCCGAACTCCACCAGCACGCTGCCTTCGGCATGCATGGTGAAGTTGCGGGTGATGCGCAAATCGCGCAGTTGGCTGGGCTGTCGGCCGCTGGGTCTCATAGCTGGTCTTTCCTATCGTGAGTATTTCTGGATCGCGCCGCGAATTTCCTCGATGGCGCGTTCGATGTCGTCTTCGGTCAACTCCCGGTCGCGCGGGCGCGACGACTCGAAGCCTTCCATCAGCGTGGTGTGCGTGTCGAGCGGCATGGTCCGGGTTTCGATCATCGACGTCGTGTCGTCGCCGTAATTCTCTTCCCAGTTCAGCGCGATCAGCGACAGATTGTCGCAGGTTTCGCCGCCGCGGGCTTCGGCTTCGTCGAGCAGGCGCGGTACGCCGGTCATGACGTTGGCGTTGGCCAGCGTCGTCACCAGCGTCCCCTCGTCGAGCGCGCCCCAGACGCCGTCGCTGCACAGCACGATGATGTCGCCGGCGGCGAGCGTGGTCTTGCGCGAGAAATCGATCTGCGGCGCATGGTCGCCGCCGAGGCAGCTATAGACGCGGTTGCGCGCCGGGTGGCGGCGCGCCTCGTCTGCCGTGATGCGGCCCTGGTCGATCATCGCCTGCACGCTCGAATGGTCGCGCGTCCGCGCCAGCACGCGGCCGTCGCGGATCACGTACAGCCGCGAGTCGCCGGCGTGCGCCCAGTAGGCGATGCTTTCCTGGACGACGCAGGCGACGCAGGTGGTGCGCGGCGCTTCCGCCAGGCCGTGCGCCGCCGCGTAGTCGGCGATGGCGTGGTGGGCTTCGGTGAAACCCCAGGACAGGAAGAGGAAGGGATCGGGCAGGCGCGGCAGGGATTCGCGCTGGAACGCGTCGGTCAGGTGCTGTACCGCAATCTGCGACGCCACCTCGCCGTGCAGGTGGCCGCCCATGCCATCGGCGACGACCATCAGCAAGGCGTCGCGCGAATAACAGTAGGCCAGGCGATCCTCGTTGTCGTTGCGCTTGCCGATGCGGCTTTCGTGGAAGATGGTGAATTTCATCATGTCCTCGCAGGGCCGCCCCAAGAGGGCATGCGCCCACCCGTGGGGGGCAGCGAACGTATGTGGGCGTGGGAGGCCATTCGTCTATTTCCCTATCAAGCCCCTGAGCCGCCGGCTCAGCGTATCGACCCACGACGGGGCGTGCTGCGCCGCACCGCCCTCGGCGAGCGCCTTTTGCAGCGCGAACACGGACAGCGGCCGCTCCAGGTAGTCGAGCTGCATGCACCAATCGACGGTGTCGAGCAGTTGTTTCGAATACTTGCCGGCCCAGCATTTTGCCGCCGGCACCAGCTCGTCCTTGACCAGGCGGGCGCTGGCGGCCGGCGGCGCGGCGCCGCCCATCGTCGTGTAGATGCTGGCGCCGACGGCGTAGATGTCGGTCCATGGCCCCAACTGGTCGGGCGCTTCGTATTGCTCCGGCGCGGCGAAACCAGGCGTGTACATCGGCTTCAGGCTGGGGCCGTCGCTGGAGAGCGCCTGGCGCGCGGCGCCGAAATCGAGCAGCACCGGCGAGCCGTCGGTGCGCAGGTAGATGTTGGCCGGCTTGATGTCGAGATGCAGCAGCTTCTGCGTATGCACTTCGCGCAGGCCGTTCAGGAGGCGCGAGAAGACGTTGCGCACGAAACTCTCCCCGATCGCCCCCTTGCATTTGCGGATGTGCTCGTGCAGGGTGCGGCCGCGCTCGTACTGCATGACCATGTAGACGGTCTCGTTGGCGCGGAAGAAGTTGAGCACGCGCACGACGTTCGGGTGGGAAAGGTGGGCCAGCGAACGGCCTTCCTCGAAGAAGCATTTCATGCCGTGGCGGAAGGCGTTCCGGTGTTCTTCGCTGACCACCGGCACGATGCCGGCGCTGCGCAGCGCCAGGGAATTGGGCAGGTATTCCTTGATCGCCACCGGCGTTTCCTCCTCGTCGTAGGCGAGGTAGACGATGGAAAAGCCGCCCAGCGACAACTGCCGTTCGATGCGGTAGCGGTCGAGCCGGAAACCGGGCGGCAGGGGCTGGTTGGACTGCTGTGAGGGCATGGGTGCGGCAAGGGCGTGCCTGCGGACGGACTCCACAGTCTATACTCGCACGATTGTACGATCAGGCGGCGCGGTGTAAAGCCGCGCCCACTTCACGATGACCATATACAGCATGACCGGCTACGCCGCCGGCACGCGCGAGCTTGGACCGGCTTCGCTCCACCTGGAACTGAAGAGCGTCAATTCGCGCTTCCTCGACATCACCTTCCGCTGCGGCGAGGAACTGCGCTTCCTCGAAATGGCGCTGCGCGAGAAGATCGGCGCCGCGGCCAGCCGCGGCAAAGTCGAGTGCCGCTTGAACCTGGCGCCGCAAGCGGCGGCGCCGCGCGAACTGGCGCCCAATCTCGCCCTGGTGACGCAGTTGGCGCGACTCGAAACGGCTGTGCGCGCGACGCTGCCGCAGGCCGCGCCGCTGTCGGTGGCCGAAGTGCTGCGCTGGCCCGGCGTCATCAACGACGAAAGCGTCGATCCCGAACGGCTCCAGGCCGAAGCGCTGACGCTCGCCGACGAGGTTCTGAAGGACTTCCTCGCCACGCGCGCACGCGAAGGCGCCAAACTCGCCGAGATGATCCGCGACCGCGTCGCCCGCATGCGCGAACTCACCGCCCAGGTCGCGCCGCTGCTACCGCTGGCCATCGCCGACTACGAGACGCGCCTGTCGGCGAAGCTGCGCGAAGCCGTCGCCAACCTCGACGAGGAGCGCATCCGCCAGGAGATCGGCCTGTTCGCGACGCGCATCGACTTCGCCGAAGAACTCTCGCGCCTGGCCACGCACCTCGACGAACTCGAACGCATCGTCGACAAGGGCGGCGCCGTCGGCAAGCGCCTCGACTTCCTGATGCAGGAGTTCAACCGCGAAGCCAACACCCTGGCCTCGAAGTCCGTCGCCGCCGAAATCACCGCCATCGCGCTCGAACTGAAACTGCTGATCGAGCAAGTGCGCGAACAGGTGCAGAATTTGGAATAGCCATGTCGGGAAATTTCATATGAACGCCGGCAGTCTCTTCGTCGTTTCGGCGCCCTCCGGCGCCGGCAAGACCACGCTCGTCAAGCTGCTGCTCGAACGCGACGGCCGGGTGCGGCACTCGATTTCCTACACGACGCGCGCGCCGCGGCCGGGCGAACAGGACGGCCGCGAATATCACTTCATCGACGTCGCCGCCTTCGTCGCCATGCGCGACCGCGGCGAATTCCTCGAATGGGCGGAAGTGCATGGCAACTTCTACGGCACCTCGCGGCTCTGGCTCGAAAGCCAGATGCAGGCCGGCCACGACATGCTGCTCGAGATCGACTGGCAGGGCGCGCACCAGGTGCGCGAAATGTTTCCCGAGGCGGTGGGCATTTTCATCATGCCGCCGTCCTTGGCGGAGCTCGAAAAGCGGCTGCGCGGCCGCGGCCAGGATGCCGAGGAAGTGATACAGCGGCGCGTAGCCGCGGCGCTCGGCGAAATGCGTCACGTCGGCGAGTTCGATTTTGTTATAATCAACAATAACTTGCAGGAGGCGCTGGAAGACCTGTGCGCCGCCGTGCGGGCTTCCCGCCAGCGCATCGAGCGACAGGCGGCCCGCCACCCGGAAGTTTTCCGATTCCTGAACACTCAATAGAGGACCAACCATGGCCCGCGTGACCGTAGACGACTGCCTGAAAAGAATTCCCAACCGCTTCCAGTTGACCCTGGCGGCGACCTATCGCGCCCGCCAGATCGCCATGGGCAGCACGCCCCTGGTGGACGCGGGCCGCGACAAGCCCACCGTGGTGGCCTTGCGCGAAATCGCCGCAGGCCTCGTAGGGCTCGAAATCCTCAACCGCGGGCAAGCCTGACCCGCATGATGGGTACGCGAGGAAGCGATGTCCGCGCCGCTCGCGTCCGCAACCCCCGTACCGGCGTCGTCTGAGGTCGACGACACGCCGATCATCCCGTTGGACATGCATCCGCCGGTCGACCTGGCGGAAGATTTCGAGCGCTTCAAGGGCCGCGTCGCCGCCTACCTGAAGCCCGAGGACGTGGCCCGCGTCGAAGCGGCCTACCATTTCTCCTTCGACGCCCACCGCGGCCAATTTCGCTTCAGCGGCGACCCCTACATCTCGCATCCGCTCGCCGTCGCCGAGACGCTGGCGGCGTGGCAGCTCGACACGCAGGCGCTGATCGCGGCGCTGCTGCACGACGTGATGGAAGACACCGCCATCACCAAGGCGCAGATCGCCGAGGCCTTCGGCAAGGTCGCCGCCGAACTTGTCGACGGCGTCTCCAAGCTCGACAAGATCGAGAACCAGTCCTACGAGGAGGCGCAGGCGGAGAACTTCCGCAAGATGCTGCTGGCGATGGCGCGCGACGTGCGCGTCATCCTTATCAAGCTCGCCGACCGCCTGCACAACATGCGCACCCTCGAAGCGCTGCGCCCCGACAAGCGCCGCCGCGTCGCCCGCGAAACGCTGGAAATCTACGCGCCGATCGCCAACCGCATCGGCTTCAACACGCTCTACCGCGAACTGCAGGAACTCGCCTTCCGCCATCTCTTCCCGCTGCGCTACAGCGTGCTCAACAAGGCGCTCAAGGCGGCGCGCGGCAACCGCCGCGAAGTCGTCGGCAAGATTCTCGAGGCGGTGAAGAAGCGCCTGCCGCTCGCCGGCATCGAGGCCGAGGTCATCGGCCGCGAGAAGAATCTCTACAGCATCTACCGCAAGATGCGCGAAAAGAGCCTGTCCTTCTCGCAGGTGCTCGACATCTACGGCTTTCGCGTCATCGTCAAGGACGAGCCGACCTGCTACCTGGCGCTGGGCGCGCTGCACGGCCTCTACAAGCCGGTGCCGGGCAAGTTCAAGGACTACCTCGCCATCCCCAAGGCCAACGGCTACCAGTCGCTGCATACGACGCTGATCGGCCCTTACGGCACGCCGGTCGAGATCCAGATTCGCACCGCCGAGATGAACCACGTCGCCGAATCGGGCGTCGCCTCGCACTGGCTCTACAAGGAGGACGAGCACACGCTTACCGACTTGCAGAAGACCACCCACAAGTGGCTGCAGTCGCTGCTCGAACTGCAGTCGGCCTCCGGCGATTCCGCAGAGTTCCTCGAACACGTCAAGGTCGACCTCTTCCCCGGCGAAGTCTATGTCTTCACGCCGCGCGGCAAGATCCTGGCGCTGCCGCGCGGCGCCACGCCGGTCGATTTCGCCTACGCCGTGCATACCGACATCGGCAACCGCTGCGTCGCCTGCCGCATCAACTTCGAGTCGATGCCGCTGCGCTCCGAACTGAGGAACGGCGACCGCGTCGAGATCGTCACCGCGCCGCTCGCCGCGCCCAACCCGAACTGGCTGACCTACGTGCGCACCGCCAAGGCGCGGGCGCAGATCCGCCATTTCCTCAAGAACCAGCAGAGCTCCGAATCCACGGCGCTGGGCGAGCAACTGCTGGCCCAGGCGTTGCGCGCCATGGACATCGACATCCGCGGCGTCGCCGTCACGGTGTGGGACCGCTTCCTGCGCGCCGTCGGCGTCAAGTCGAAGCAGGACGTACTCTCCGACATCGGCCTGGGCAAGCGCCTGCCGGCCATCGTCGCGCGCCGGCTGGCCGGCGGACTTGAGGCGGGAACGGCGGCGGCGGCGCAAGCCAAGCCGCCGGGCACCATCCTGATCGACGGCAGCGAAGGCATGACTGTGCAGCTCGCCAAGTGCTGCCGGCCGATACCGGGCGATCCGATCATCGGCATCATCCGCAAGGGCCAGGGCCTGATCGTGCACACCCACGACTGCCGCGCGCTGTCGCGCACGCGGCGCGAACGCGGCTCCTGGGTCGACATCGCCTGGGCCCCCGACATCGCGCGCCGCTTCGAGGTCAGCATCCGCATCGTCGCCAGCAACCAGCCCGGCGTGCTGGCGAAAATTTCCGCCGCCATCGCCGATGACGAGTCGAACATCGTCAATGTCAGCATGGACGACGACCAGGGCGGCACCACCTCGCTGTATTTCACGCTGCAGGTGGCCGATCGCGTCCACCTCGCGCGCATCCTGCGGAGCCTGCGGCGCATTCCCGACGTGGTGCGCATCGCCCGGCTCAAGGACTGATCCCGATTTCCAGAATTTCCAGAAGGAGCGACGCCATGGCTGTCTACGAATCCGAGCACACCGTCTTCATGCGCGAATGGCTGGCGCAGCACCCGCAGGAACTCGACGTCCAGAAGGCCGGCCGCGCCCTGTGGTGGGACAAGTCGCCGCGCGAAGCCGACGCCGTGGCCCGCCTCGCCGCCGCGCGCGTGGCGCGCAAGGCCTACTACTACGACGCTAATTGACGAGCATTGCGGCCAACAGCCGGGCGTTCGCGCCTCGAACGGGGATAGGCTCGTGGTTTGGCGAACGAACGCCATTCACGGACCGGGTTTGGGAAAGTCCTTCAGGCAGCAACGCCCGGATGGATTGCTCGTCTCGCATGAACAGCGGCCGGCTTTCGTCTGGGCAATCACGAAGTCCCGTACGGCGGGGTCGTTCTCGAAGTCTTGTTTGCCGACGCCAAAGCAATAACATAGCGGCGCATCGGCGGACCCTTCCTTCAGTCCCACCCGCGTTCGCAACTGCGACTTGAGAATAGTCGAGCCGTCATCGCCGAAATAGACGACGTCGCACGCAGGATCGTCGCAGAAGAAATAGCGGTTGGCCGTCTGCCGCCAGTTCCACGCCTGCGCGATATGGTGGGCGACGGTTCTCGCCGAGACCTCCGGATATTCGCGTCCATTGACCGGGCAGCGACGCCGGTCCGGATGTGCGTTACCGCCACCGGACAAGGAGCAGCAGGTACTCATTTTTGTGCCTTTCTTGATCGGGCATCCAGAAGGCTCGAAGGCCCCCGGCGACCCGTCCCTACGAAACATCGTCCTGCGAACCGGGCTTCTGCCTCAGAAACTCGCCTAGTGGCCTGTCTTCAGTGAGAATGTGGTTCAACAGCCAGTCCTTGATGGACTGCAATACGAACAAGTCGCCGCCTCTGTTCAGGCGCGTCTTGAAATGCAGGGCGTCGGCAAGCAGGCTGGCGTGCGCCTTGTCGTGAGATGCCTGATCGGGATAGTTGAAGCGTTCCATGAGATCGTGCTCGGCGGCGAAATGCTGCTTGGTGGCCTCATAGAGAGCGGCGAATAGACGACCGAGACTTGCGTCGTCGCCTCCGCCCTTCACTGCCTTGTTGAGTTCGTTGAGCAAGAGGGCCAGGTTGCGATGCTGGTCGTCGATCGCGTCGACGCCCACGAGGTACCCTTCCCCGATATGCGCCCAGGCATCCCTATCCGACTCATTGGCGGGGGCGCCATTCCAATAGCCGAATCTGTTCCCGCCGATATGCTTGCTTTGGTACATGGCGGCATCTGCACCGGCAAGTAGGGTATCCATCTCGGTGCCATTATCCGGATAGCTGCTGATGCCTATGCTGGCGCGGACGCGGCAGTCCCCGCCGTCGGGCAGAGGTATGTCCGGGGCGATTGCCTCGATGCATTTTTGGGCAACCGCCGCCGCCTCGCTCCGGGAGTCGAGCCCGCCAAGGATAATGGCACATTCATCTCCCCCATGCGAGCGACGGTAGCGCCATATCGACGTCGCGCAGTGCGGCCTCGACCTCTTGCTCGGCGAGTCCGCTGAGCTGACTCGCCCGCAGTTCCTCCCGCAGACGGGCGGACTTCATTTCTTCCGTTTGCGCCTTGACCAGGGCGGCCCAATAGTAGGCGCACGCCGCCAACGTCACGGCGACGACGATCAGCGAAATCGTCGCCGGATGCGTGCGCAAACTCCGGGGAATGCTCATCGTGAGGCCTTAGCTTCGTTGGCGAGGATGTCCAGGATCCGGGGGCATTGAGAACGGGGCGCCTGCTTCAACAAGCCATCGCTGTTCAATATAGCAGCCAACTGCGGGCGGGTGCCGCAGCGCGGTGCGGCAACGGCAATGCGGGCGAGGCCACGGCAACCCGCAGGGGCGGAAGCCCCGGCGGCGGCGGCCCTGACCTGCGCGGTCAGGGGGCGAAGTTCACGGCCGCACCTGGTCGATCACCAGGCGCAGTCCCGCCGTACCGGCTTTCGCCTTTTGCGTCGCCGAGAACAAGTCGCCCGATTGCGGCATCGCCTGGCCGCTCTTGGAGACGCGCGCCTCGACTTCGATGCCCTTGGCGGTGGAGATCAGGCGATCGGGCGTCATCGCCTGCGAATCGTCGAGGCTGAAGTCCTGCGGCAGGTCGGCGACGCGCAGGCGCAGCACGGCCAGCGGCATACGCGGGCCGCCGGCCTCGCGCGCGACGATCATGACGGTGTCGCCGGGCGCCGCGCGGTCGCGCACGGCGTTGGCCAGTTCGACGCGGCCGCGTACCGCTTCCGCGGCGGCGACGAGCGCCGCCACCGGCTTGCCGGCCTTGGCGCGCGCATCGCCGATGCCGGCGGCGATCTGCTTGGCATCCTCCGATTCCGGCGGCAGCCGCTTCAGCAGGCGCGACCACGCCGCCACCGCCTGGTCGTAGCGGCCGCCGTCGTAGGCGGCGGAACCGGCCAGCCAGAGCGCCTGGAGATTGTCGGGGTCGAGTTTCAGCGCCTTGTCGATCATCTGCTGCGGCTTGCCGACGAAAACGCCGCCGGCCTTCGTCGCCAGGACGTCGGCATAATCGGCGAGCAGTTGGGCGTCGGTATCGACCAACGCGGCCGCATGTTCGAAAGCCTTTTCGGCGTCGTCGAGGCGGCCCATCGCCTTGTAGGAGCGCGCCAGCATGCTCCAGCCCTTGAGGTTGTCGGGCTCCTGTTCGAGCTTGGACGCCAGGCTCGCCACCATGCGGTCGATGTCCTGCGCCGTGACCTGGTGCTCCGCCGCCGGCGGCTTCAAGCCGGCGGGATTGCCCAGCGCCAGGTAGAGCGCGGCGCTCGCCACCGGCAGCAGCAGCGCCAGGGCCAGCAGCGTCTTCTTCGGCGCCCGCAGCACGGCCGGCGCCTCTTCGTCCCGGCCGTCCTCTAGCACGCGCCGCTGCAGTTCGTCGCGCGCCTGGCGGTAGTCCTCCTCGGCCAGGGTGCCGGCAGTGCGGTCGCGTTCGATTTCGGCAAGCTGGTCGCGGTAGATCGCGGCGTTCAGCTGGCGGTGCGTCGCCGTCGCGGCGCGGGCGCGCTGCCAGATGAAGGGGCGCAGCAGCAGCAGCAACGTCAGGGCGAGCGCCAGCGCGGCGCCGATGAGGAATCCGGTCATTGTCCGCTCTCTTTCAACAACTCTTCGGCTTGCTTCGTTTCCGCGGCGGACAGCGGCGCTTCCTTCACCACGCCGCTGCGGCGGCGCAGGTAGGCGATGAGCCCGATGACGCCGGCGATCAGGAAGATGAACGGTCCCGTCCACAACAGCCACGTGACCGGCTTGACTTGCGGCCGGTAGAGCACGAAATCGCCGTAGCGGCTGACCATGAACTCCTTGATCTCGGCGTCGGACTTGCCTTCCTTGATGAGGCCGCGCAGTTCGCGGCGCAGGTCCTGGGCGAGGTCGGCCTGCGAGGCGGCCAGCGATTCGTTCTGGCAGACCAGGCAGCGCATTTCCGAGGAGATGTCGATCATGCGCTTCTCGACGGCGGGGTCTTCGGCCAGGGGGACGGCTTCCTTGGCGCACAGCGCGCCGCAGGCCAGCAGGAGCAGTATCGATGCGATCAGTCGCTTCACGATTTCTTCAACTCGTCGATGAGGGGGAGGATGGTTTTTTCCAGCGCTTCGGACGTGATCGGCCCGGTCTGCTTGTGGCGGATGACGCCGGCCTTGTCGATGATGTAGGTTTCGGGCACGCCATAGACACCGTAGTCGATGCCAACGCTGCCGTCGCCGTCGAACACCGTCAGGTCGTAGGGATTGCCCATCTGGCGCAGCACGCCGAGCGCGGCGTCGCGCGTGTCCTTGTAGTCGAGGCCGATCAGCGGCACCACCTGGGCGCGGGCGAACTCGACCAGCAGCGGATGCTCCTGGCGGCACGAGACGCACCAGGACGACCAGACGTTCAGCATCCACACCTTGCCTTTCATGTCGGCCGGCGAGAACTGCTTTCCCGGTTCGGCCAGTTGGGTGCGGGTGAAGGCCGGCGCCGGCTTGTTCACCAGCGGCGAGGGCACGTCGCGCGGATCGCGGTTCAAGCCGACGGCGAGAAAGCCGACGAGCACGAGGAATAGCGCCATCGGGACGAGAAATTTTGCTTTCATGTCGTTGCTCCCTGCAAGGCGGTAGCGCCGAGAACGGCGGACTTCAGGCGAAGCCGGTAGCGGCGGTCGGAGACGGCGAAGACGCCGCCCAGGGCCATCAGCAGGCAGCCGCCCCAGATCCAGTCGACGAAGGGCTTGTAGTAAACGCGCACCGCCCAGGCCTGGCCTTCGAGCGGCTCGCCCAGCGAAACATAGACGTCGCGCGTGAAACCGGCGTCGATGGAAGCGTTGGTCATCGGCATCGCCGAGGAGAAGTAGTCGCGCTTCTCGGGATAGAGCCGGCGCAAGAGCTTGCCGTCGCGGAGCAGTTCGAACTCGCCGCGCGCGGCCTTGTAGTTGGGGCCGGGAACATTGGCGACGCCGTTGAAGCGGAAGGTGTAGCCGCCGACGACCGCAGTGTCGCCGGGTTCCATGCGCACGTCGCGCTCGTCCTGGTAGCCGCCGACCAGGGTGATGCCGACGACGAAGACGGCGACGCCGATGTGGCCGAGCTGCATGCCCCAGAACGACGGCGGCGGCGAGCCGGCCTTGAGGCGCTCGACGACTTGCATGACCACCGAGACGGCGACCCAGACGGCGAGCAGCGTGCCCAGTCCGGTCAGGAAGGTCCAGCCGCCCGCCAGGATGGGCAGCGTCGCGCCGGCCAGCAGGGCGAGGACGGCGGGGAGCCACAGGCGCCTGGCGATCTGCCTGATGTCGGCGTGCTTCCAGCGCGCCAGCGGGCCGATCGCCAGCAGGAACAAGAGCGGCGCCATGATGGGCACGAACACGGCGTCGAAGTAGGGCGGCCCCACCGAGAGCTTGCCGAGGTTCAGCGCGTCGATGACGAGCGGGTAGAGCGTGCCCAGCAGCACCGAACCGGCCGCCACCACCAGCAGGACGTTGTTGATGAGCAGCAGGGTTTCGCGCGAGACCAGGCCGAAGCTGCCGCCGAGCGTGACCTTGGCGGCGCGCCAGGCGAACAGCAGCAGCGACGAGCCGATCACCAGCACCAGCAGCATGAGGATGAAGATGCCGCGGCGCGGATCGGTGGCGAAGGCGTGCACCGAAGTGAGCACGCCCGAACGCACGAGGAAGGTGCCGAGCAGCGACATCGAGAAGGCGCCGATGGCCAGCAGCACCGTCCAGTTCTTGAAGCTGCCGCGCTTCTCGGTCACCGCCAGCGAATGCATCAGCGCCGTGCCGACCAGCCAGGGCATGAACGAGGCGTTCTCGACCGGGTCCCAGAACCACCAGCCGCCCCAGCCGAGCGTGTAGTAGGCCCACCAGGAGCCGAGCGCGATGCCCAGCGTGAGGAAGATCCAGGCGGCGATGGTCCAGGGCCGCGACCAGCGCGCCCAGGCGGCGTCGAGCTTGCCGGCGAGCAGCGCGGCGATGGCGAAGGCGAAGGCCACCGAAAAGCCGACGTAGCCCATGTAGAGCATCGGCGGATGGAAGACCAGGCCGGGGTCCTGCAGCAGCGGGTTGAGGTCGCGGCCGTCGGCGGCGGCAGGCAGCATGCGCTCGAACGGGTTTGAAGTCAGCAGGATGAACAGCAGCAGGCCGACCGCCACCAGGCCCAGCACGCCGATGACGCGCGCCACCATGGCCTCGTCGAGCGTGCGCGAGAGTTGCGCCACGGCTACGGTCCATGCCGACAGCAGCGTCACCCACAGCAGCAGGGAGCCTTCGTGGCCGCCCCAGACGGCGCCGATGCGATACACCGTCGGCAGTTGCGAATTGGAATGGTCGGCGACGTAGACCAACGAGAAGTCGTTGGCGTAGAACGACCAGACCAGGCAGCCGAAGGACACGCACATCAGCAGGAAGTTGGCCTGCGCGGCGGGGCGCGCCAGCACGATCCACTCGCGCCGCCCCTGGTGGGCGCCGAAGAGCGGCAGCGTGCCCTGCACGGCGACGACGCAGAGGGAGAGGATGAGGGCGAAATGGCCGAGTTCGGGGATCATGGTTTTGCCTTTGCGGCGTTTTGCGCCTGTTCGACCGCGCGTTTCGCTTCCGGCGGCATGTAGTTTTCGTCGTGTTTCGCCAGCACTTCGCTGGCGATGAAGCGGCCGTCGGCGCCGAGCTTGCCCTCCACCACCGCGCCGCGGCCTTCCTTGAACAGGTCGGGGAGGATGCCGGTATATGCCACGGGGATTTCCTTGACGGTGTCGGTGACGACGAAGTTCACCGTCAGGTTGTCGCGCTTCAGCGAACCGTCCTTGACCAGCCCGCCGATGCGGAAGGCCTGGCCGTGCGGCGCCTTGCCGGCGGCGACCTCGGAAGGCGTGACGTAGAGGGCGATGTTGCTGTTGAGCGCGTTCAGCAGCAGCGCCGCGGCGACGCCCACCGCCGCCAGGCCGCCGCCGATGATCGCTGCGCGTTTGTGCCAGGGTCTCACTTGGTTTCGTTCTCCAATTCGTCGGCGAGCAGTGCGCGCCGCAGGCTCTTGAGGACGCCGCTTTGACGCTTGCGCACCAGGATTGGTTCCAGCGCCAGGGCGACGGCGCAAACGCCGAAGCTGCCCCAGACGTAAAGGGCGTAGCCGCCCATGGCGAAGAACTCCGCCGGCGAGCCCCAGTTCATGATTTCACCTCGTCCAATACCTTCACCCACTCGGTGTGCGCCTCGCGTTCGAGGATGATGGCGCGCGCGCGCATCAGCGTCACGGCGATCGAGTACATCCAGAGGCACAGCGCCATTAGCAGCATGCCCCAGAGCATGGTCATCGCCATCGCCGGCGACTTGGTCAGCGAGACGGAAGAGCCCTGGTGCAGCGTGTTCCACCACTTGACCGAGAAGTAGATGATCGGCACGTTCACCACGCCGACCAACGCCAGGATCGCCCCGGCCTTGTCGGCGCGGCGGGCGTCGTCGATGGCGGCCTGCAGCGCGATGAAGCCGAGGTAGAGGAAGAACAGGATCAGTTCGGAGGTGAGGCGCGCGTCCCACACCCACCAGGTGCCCCACATCGGCTTGCCCCAGAAGGCGCCGGTCCATAGCGAGAGGAAGGCCATCAGCGCGCCGGTCGGCGCCAGCGCCTGCGCCATCATGCCAGACAGCCGCGTGTTGAGCGCCAGCCCCAGCCCGGCCCAGCCGGCCATGACGATGTAGATGAACATCGACATCCACGAGGTCGGCACGTGGATGAAGATGATGCGGTAGCCCTCGCCCTGCTGCGCGTCGGTCGGTGCGACGAAGAAGCTGATCCACAGCCCGGCGACGCCGAACGCCGCCGTCAGCGCCCAGAACCAGGGAATCATCTTGCCGGCGAGCGGATAGAAGCTCTGCGGGCTCGCATACTTGAACCAGTGCACCAGCTTGTTTTCTTTCATCGTCATTCCAAGGCAATCCGCAGGGCCGCCGTGGTCGCCCACGGCGCGAAAAATACCGCCAGCGCCAGGAGCGCCGCCAACAGCGACAGGTGCCCGGCGGCGCCGAGACCCGAGATGTGGGCTTCGACCGCCCCGGCGCCGAAGATCAGCGCCGGCACGTAGAGCGGCAGCACCAGCAGGGACAGCAGCACGCCGCCGCCGCGCAGCCCCAGCGTCAGCGCCGCGCCGATGGCGCCGATCAGCGACAGCAGCGGCGTCCCCAGCAGCAGCGCCAGCATCAGCACGCCCAGCGCGTCGGCATCGAGACCGAATTGCAGGCCCAGCACCGGCGCCAGCAGCACCAGAGGCAGGCCGGACAGCAGCCAGTGAGCGGCAATTTTACCGCCGACCAGCAGGCCCAGCGGCGTCGGCGACAACACCATTTGTTCGAGCGTGCCGTCGTGATGGTCGGGCGCGAACATGCGCTGCAGCCCGAGCATCGTCGCCAGCAGCGCCGCCACCCACAACACGCCGGGCGCGATCTTCCTCAGCAGCGCCGGTTCCGGGCCGATGCCGAGCGGAAACAGGCTGACGACGATGACGAAAAAGAACACCGCCGTCAACACTTCGCTCTTGCGGCGCATGGCCAGCAAGAGGTCGCGGCGGATGATGGCGAAAATCGCATTCATAGCTGCAACACCCGGCCGCCGGCGATCGGCATCGCCTGGTGGCTGGTCAGCACCGCCATGCCGCCGCCGCCGAGGTGCTCGCCGATCAGCGCCGACAGCATGTCGACCGCCTTCACGTCCAGCGCCGTAAACGGTTCGTCGAGCACCCAGAGCCTGGCCTTGCGCGTCACCAGCCGCGCCAGCAGCACGCGGCGCTTCTGGCCGGCGGAAAGGAAGCGCACCGGCAGTTCCTCGCGCCCGCGCAGGCCAAAGCGGTGCAGCGCCGCCAGCGCCTCGCGCTCGGGCAGTTCGGCGCCGTCGAGCGCGGCGGCGAAATGCAGGTTTTCCAGCGTCGTCAGTTCCTCCTTGACCGCGCCGTGGTGGCCGAGGAACAGCATCTGGCGGCGATACTCGTCGCCCAGTTCGCCGACCGCCGCGCCGTCCCAGCGGATCTCGCCGGCGGCCGGATGCATCAGGCCCACCAGCAGCCGCAACAGGCTGGTCTTGCCGGCGCCGTTCTCGCCGCGCACGTGCAGCCACTCGCCGGGGCCGACCGCGAGGTCGATCCCGGCAAACAGGCGGCGTTCGCCGCGCACGCAGGTCAGGCCGTGGGCAGTCAGCATGGAGGGGCGAATTGTGCCCTATTTAGGGGGCGGCCGGAGGGTAGCCGTCGCTACGCGGCGGCGAGAGCGATTCGCGGGCAGAGCGCCCGCGAATCGCAACTTTGAGGCGACGTCCAAACGTCTTACTCTTCTTCGTTCGGGTCGACGTATTCCTTGGGCAGATGGTGGGCGATGCCCTTGTGGCAGTCGATGCAGGTCTGGCCCGCGGCTTTCGCCGCCATGTGCTTCTTGTACGGCGTCTGCTTCTGCAGCTCCGCGCTCATGGCCTCGAAGTTGTGGCAGTTCAGGCATTCGCGCGATCCCGCCGCCTTCATGCGCGCCCATTCGTGCGTCGCCAGTTCCATCCGGTGCGACTCGAACTTCTCCTTGGTGTCCACATAGCCGGTCAGCTTGCCCCAGATTTCCTTG
>DAIEEM010000233.1 GCA_027325905.1 Rhodocyclaceae bacterium | reverse complement strand
CCAGCGGCAAGTGGGCGTCGGCCAGTACATCGCCAGCGCCGCGACCGGCGCGTCGACCCCGCTGTTCACTATCGGCGACTTGTCGACGGTCTGGCTGGTCGCCAACGTCCGCGAGAGCGACGCGCCGGCCCTGCGCGTCGGCCAGCCCGTCGAAGTCGACGTCCTCGCCCTGCCGGGCAGAACGTTCGCGGCGAAGATCACCTGGATCGGCGCCGCCGTCGACGCCGCCACGCACCGCCTGCCGGTGCGCGCCGAAGCGCAGAACCGCGACGGACTGCTCAAGCCGCTGATGTTCGCCACCATCGGCGTCGCCACCAGCGAACCGGCGCAGGCGCCGGCGGTGCCCGACAGCGCGATCGTCTACGAAGGCGAAACTGCGCGCGTGTTCGTTGCCCGCGACGACGGCAGCGTCGTCGTGCGCAAGGTCCGCGCCGGCCGGCACCAGGGCGACATGATCGAAATCGTCGACGGCCTGCATGCGGGCGAAAAAGTGGTGACCGCCGGCACGCTCTTCGTCGACCGCGCCGCCGCCGGCGACTAGACGCCGAGGGCAAGCGACCGTGAACCGCATCGTCGAGTTTGCGCTCAAGCAGCGCGCCTTCGTCGCCGTCATGATGTTCGCCGTCTTCGCGGCGGGCGTCGTCGGCTTCATGAAGCTCAACATCGAGGCCTACCCGGATCCGGTGCCGCCGCTGGTGGACATCATCGCCCAAAGTCCGGGACTGTCGGCCGAGGAGATGGAGCGCTACGTCACCATCCCCATCGAAGTGCAGATGGCCGGTATTCCCAACGTCAAGGCCATCCGCAGCATCTCGCTGTTCGGCCTGTCGGACGTCAAGCTGCAGTTCAGCTACGACTTCACCTATCGCGAGGCGGAGCAGCGGGTGATCAACCACCTGGCGCAACTGCCGGCGCTGCCCAACGGCGTGCAGCCGCAAATCTCGCCGTCGAGCCCCATCGGCGAAATCTTCCGCTACCAACTCAAGGGCCCGCAAGGCTATGCCGTGACCGACCTCAAGACGCTCCAGGACTGGGTCCTGGAGCGTCGCTTCAAGGCCATTCCGGGCGTCATCGACGTCAACGGCTGGGGCGGCAAGACCAAGACCTACGAAGTCAGCGTCGATCCCGCCAAACTCGCCGCCAACGGCCTAACGTTGCCGCAGGTACTGCAGGCGCTCGGCAACAGCAATATCAACGTCGGCGGCCAAACGGTCGATATCGGGCCGCAAACCGCCGTGGTGCGAGGCATCGGCCTGATCAAGTCGGCCGACGACATCCGCGCCACCATGCTGGCGTCCAACAAGGGCGCGCCCGTCCTCGTCGGCGACGTCGCCACCGTCGGGGTCGGCAACCAGCCGCGCCTCGGCATCGCGGGCCACGACTTTGATGACGACATCGTCGAGGGCATCGTCCTGATGCGCCGCGGCGAGGAAAGCATGCCGACCATCGAACGCGTCAAAGCCGAGGTCGACAGGATCAATGGCGGCAACATCCTGCCGCCCGGCGTGCGCATCGAGCGCATCTACGACCGCGCCGACCTGATCCACACGACGACGCACACGGTCTTGCACAACATGGTCGTCGGCGTCGTGCTGATCTTCCTGCTGCAATGGGCGTTCCTCGGCAACCTGCGCACCGCCGTCATCGTCGCCGCGACGATCCCCTTTGCGCTGTCCTTCGCCATCGCGCTGATGGTGGCGCGCGGCGAGTCGGCCAACCTGCTGTCGGTGGGCGCCATCGACTTCGGTCTCGTCGTCGATGCCACGGTCATCATGGTGGAAAACATCTTCCGCCACCTGGCGCAGAGCGGCGCCGGCCACTTCACCGGCAACCCGCTGCTGCACCGCCTGCGCGCCACGGTCGGCTTGCACGGCAAGTTCGCCGTGATCGCCAACTCGGCCACGGAGGTGAACCGCGCCATCGTCTTCTCCGCCGCCATCATCATTGCCGGTTTCGTGCCGCTGTTCACGCTGTCCGGCATCGAGGGCCACATCTTCGGCCCGATGGCGAAGACCTACGCCTACGCCATCGCCGGCGGCCTCATCGCCACTTTCACGGTGTCGACGGCGCTGAGCTCCTTCCTGCTCGATGGGCACGAAAAGGAGGAGCAGGAGACCTTCGTCGCGCGCTGGCTGCGCCGCTTATATACGCCGGCCGTCGAATTCTCGCTGGCGCACCGGCGCCTGACCCTGGGCGGTGCCGCGGCCCTGGTCGTGGTCGCGCTGCTGGCGGCGAGAGGCCTCGGCCTGGAGTTCCTGCCCAAGCTGGAGGAAGGCAATCTCTGGATCCGCGCCACCATGCCGCCGTCGATCTCGCTCGCCGAGGGCGACGTCTATGTCAACGGCATGCGCGGACTGATCAAGGACTTCCCGGAGGTCGAGACGGTAGTGTCGCAGCACGGCCGCCCCGACGACGGCACCGACGCCACCGGCTTCTTCAACGCCGAGTTCTTCGTGCCGCTGAAGCCGGCCGAAATCTGGCCGCCAGGCGTAAACAAGGACAAGCTCACCGAGCAGATGACCGCGGCGTTGACGGAGCGCTATCCCGGCGTCGAGTTCAATTTCTCGCAATACATCCAGGACAACGTCGAGGAAGCCGCCTCCGGCGTCAAGGGCGAGAACTCGATCAAGCTCTACGGCAACGACCTGGAGACGCTGGAAAAAACGGCGCAGAAGGTCAAGGCGGTGATGCAGACGGTGCCCGGCGTCACCGATCTCTCGGTCTTCGCCTCGCTCGGCCAGCCGACCGTGCGCATCGACGTGGACCGCGCCCGCGCCGCCCGCTACGGCCTCATGCCCGGCGACATCAACGCCACCATCCAGGCGGCCATCGGCGGTCAGGCCGCCGGCGACCTCTATGAGCCGGGCAGCGACCGCCACTACCCGATCATGGTGCGCCTGGCGCCGGAATACCGCGGCAGCGTCGACGCCATCAAGCGCATTGCGCTCGGCGTCGCCAATGCCAACGGCGGCGTCGTGCAAGTGCCGCTCGCCGAGGTGGCGGACGTGCGGCTGGTATCGGGCGCGTCCTTCATCTACCGCGAGCAGCAGGAGCGCTACATCCCGATCAAGTTCAGCGTGCGCGGCCGCGACCTCGGGGGCGCGGTGCTCGAGGCGCAGGCCAAGGTCGCCGAGCAGGTGCAACTGCCCGGCGGCTACCGGCTCGAATGGGTCGGCGAATTCGGCAACCTGAAGGATGCGCTGGCGCGCCTGGCCGTCGTCGTGCCCATCGCCATCGGTCTCATCTGCCTGCTGCTCTATGCCAATTTCGGCAACCTGGTGGACGTTGCGCTCGCCGCCAGCGTCATCCCGATGGCCTTGATCGGCGGCATCCTCGCGCTCTTCGTCACCGGCACCCCCTTCAGCGTCTCCG
This sequence comes from Rhodocyclaceae bacterium, assembly GCA_027325905.1. Classification (GTDB taxonomy): domain Bacteria; phylum Pseudomonadota; class Gammaproteobacteria; order Burkholderiales; family Rhodocyclaceae; genus Nitricoxidireducens. The sequence continues at coordinate 4,420 of DAIEEM010000233.1, read as the reverse complement.
CCGCCATCGGCTTCGTCGCCCTGTTCGGCATCGCCGCCATGGACGGCATCATCGTGCTGTCCTTCTACAACCAGGAACTCGACGGCGGCCTGTCGCCCTTCGACGCGATCCGCCGCACTTGCCAGGTGCAGATGCGGCCGGTAGTGATGACCTGCGTCGTCGCCTGCGTCGGCCTGGTGCCGGCGGCCATCTCCACGGGCATCGGCTCGCAGGTGCAGAAGCCGCTGGCGCTGGTCGTCGTCGGCGGCATCATCCTGGCGCCGCTGCTGATATTGATCGTGCTGCCGGTGCTGATCGACACGTTCTCGCAGCAGGCCAGGCGCGTCGAGGCGGCACGCCGGTCGACGGAGGGGAAGACGAAATGAGGCCCCATCGCAGCGCCGCCGCCATATGCCTGCTCGTTGCGGGCTGCGCCGTCGGTCCCGATTTCCAGCGTCCCGCGGCGCCGGACGTGAGCGCCTATCGCCCGGCGGGCAGCGAGCGCGCGCCGGTGCCCATCGCCGGCGCCGACGCCCAGCGCTTCGTCGCCGGGACGGACGTTCCGGCGCAATGGTGGCGGCTGTTCCGCTCGCCGCCGCTCGACGCCCTGGTGGCGCGGGCATTGGCCGCCAATCCGGACCTCGACGCGGCGCGCGCCGCTTTACGCGTCGCCCAGGAGAGCGCGGCGGCGCAGCGCGGCGCCTTCTGGCCGCAGGTGTCCGCCAGCGTCCAGCCTATGCGCCAGATGATCGCCGCCGGCCTGGCTTCGCCGCTCAACTCCGGCGCCAGCCTCTACAGCCTCCACACCGCCCAGGTCGATGTCGCCTACACGGCGGACGTCTTCGGCGGCAACCGCCGCGCGGTCGAGTCGCTCGACGCCCAGGCCGAGTTCCAGCGCTTTGAACTCGAAGCCGCGCGCCTGACGATCGTCGCCAACGTGGTCGCCGCCGCCATCCAGGAAGCTTCGTTGCGCGGCCAGATCGCAGCCGCGGAAAGCATGGCGAAGATGCAGCAAGAGATGCTCAACATCGCGCATCGCCAGTTGGAACTCGGCGCCATCGCCGAGGCCGGCGTCGTGGCGCAGGAGGCGGCTTTGGCGCAGACGCGCGCCGCCCTGCCGCCGCTGCGGAAGCAACTGGCGCAGACGCGCGACCTGCTCGTCGCGCTGACCGGCGGCTTCCCCGACAAGGAACCGGCCGAGACTTTCGATCTCGAGCGACTCGAACTGCCGAACGAACTGCCGCTGTCGCTGCCGTCGAAACTCGTCGAACGGCGCCCCGACGTGCGCGCCGCCGAGGCACAGGCGCACGCCGCCGCTGCGCAAGTCGGCGTCGCCTTCGCCGCCAGGCTGCCTCAGTTCAGCATCGACGCCGGCGTCGGCAGCGTCGCCTCGCATCTCGGCGACCTCTTCAAGACCGGCGGCGGCTTTTGGAGCGTCGCCGGCGCCGTGGTGCAGCCGATCTTCGACGGCGGCGCGCTGACGCACCGCCAGGCCGCGGCGGAAGCCGCCTACGATCAAGCGCTGGCCCAGTATCGCGCCACCGTCGTCGCGGCATTCCAGAACGTGGCCGACACCCTGCACGCGCTCGACCAGGATGCGGAGGAACTGGACGCGACCGGCGCAGCACTCGACGCCGCGACGCGCAGCCTCGCCATCGCCCGGCGCCAGGTCGAACTCGGCGACATCAGCCGCCTGGCCTTGCTCAACGCCGAACAGACCTACCAGCAGGCGCTGATCGGGCAGGTCCAGACGCGCGCCAGCCGCTACGCCGATACCGCAGCCCTGTTTCAGGCACTGGGCGGCGGCTGGTGGCTGCAGGAGAACGAGGCGCCGCGCTAGAATGCACGCCATGGCTACCGAATTCATCTTCTTCGATGCGGCGCTGCGCGACCGCTTTATCCAGTTCGCCGCGGCGCGACACATCATTGCCGGGACGCGGCCCGATGCCATCGAAGGCGATGTCGTCGAGCTGCCCGACGACCTCGGCGACGACCTCGTCGACGCGCTTGAGGCCGAATACGAGACGCTGATGGACGAGCAGATGGCGCTGGTCGAGGCCAACGAGGTGGCGGACGCGCGCGACGTGCTCGGCGTCAACGTCACCCTGCCCGACGGCCGCGCCTGCACGGTGCGCCTGCCCGCCGCGCTGGCGCGCCGCCTGTTCGCGAGCTTTGCGCCCGAGGAAATCCACGAACTCGTCGGCGCCGTCGCCGCCAGCGTGGCCAACCCGGTCGCCGGCCCGCTGTGCCGGGATATTTGATCCAGCCGCGGCGATGACATCGGTTTGCGCATCACCGTCGCCGCAACCGGCGGCGACGGACACCGCATTCGGCGTTCTCGGCGCGATCAGCTTCTCCCATTTCCTCAACGACATGATGCAGTCGTTGATGCTCGCCATCTACCCGCTGTTCAAGTCCGAGTTCCACCTGAACTTCGCGCAGATCGGCCTGATCACGCTGACCTTCCAGTTCACCGCTTCCTTGCTGCAGCCGGCGGTCGGCTTTTACACCGACCGGCATCCCAAGCCTTTCTCGCTTTCCCTCGGCATGGCCTGCACGTTCGGCGGGCTGCTGCTGCTCGCCCTGGCGACCACCTTCCCCGGCGTGCTGCTCGCCGCGGCGCTGGTCGGCACCGGCTCGTCGGTGTTCCACCCGGAATCGTCGCGCGTGGCGCGCATGGCGTCGGGCGGCAGGCACGGCCTGGCGCAATCGATTTTCCAGGTCGGCGGCAACGCCGGCACTTCCGCCGGGCCGCTGCTGGCGGCGTGGTTCGTCCTGCCCAACGGTCAGCGCAGCATCGCCTGGGTTTCGCTGGCCGCACTGCTGGCGATGATCGTCCTCACCGGCGTCGGCCGCTGGTACCGGCATCATCAGCGGCAGCCGAAAAAAGCAGCGGCGGCCGCCCCCGCGCCGCTGCCGCGGCGGCAGGTCGCCTTGACACTGGCGGTCCTGGTGGCGCTGATGTTCTCGAAGTTCCTCTACCTGGCGAGCATCAACAGTTACCTGATCTTCTACTTGCTGCACCAATTCGGCATCGACACCCAGCAGGCGCAATATCACCTGTTCTATTTCCTTTTTGCCGTAGCGCTCGGCACGCTGCTCGGCGGCCCGATCGGCGACCGCATCGGGCGCCGCCAGGTAATCTGGGTGTCCATTCTCGGCATCGCGCCCTTTACGCTGGCCTTGCCGTATGTCGGCCTGGAAGCTTCGGCCGTGCTGACGGCCATCATCGGCTTCATGCTGGCCTCGGCCTTTCCGGCCATGGTCGTCTACGCCCAGGAACTCATCCCCGGCAGGGTCGGCACGATTTCGGGGCTGTTCTACGGCATCGCCTTCGGCCTCGGCGGCATCGGCGCCGCCGCGCTGGGACAGTTCGCCGACCTGTGGGGCATCGTGACGATTTACAAAGTCTGTTCCTTCCTGCCCCTGATCGGCCTGCTGGCGGTGTTTCTGCCGGACCTGCACCCGGCGGCCGGGCATGCAGCCGAACCCGAGCCGACGAACTGCGAACAGCCGACTTAACCCTCGCTCTCGCGCCCCTTCAGCTTGCGCCACAGCGAAACGCGGTTGATGCCGAGCACTTGCGCCGCGGCGGTCTGGTTGCCATCGACCTCGCGCAGCACCCGCTGGATGTAGTCCATCTCCTGCTCGTCGAGCGTCGGCAGGCGGCCGTCGCGCTTCTTCACGGCGCCCGCTGCGCCGAGGCCCGCCGGCAGGTGCGCGACGTCGATGGTGTCGCCGCCGGTGACCGCCGCGCCGCGTTCGACGATGTTTTCCAGCTCGCGCACGTTGCCGGGGTAAGCATAGTCCATGAGCACGGCCATCGCCGCGGCGGAAATGCCGGTGACTTCCTTGTTCATGCGCGCCGCGCATTTCTGCAGGAAGTAGCGGGCGAGCAGGGGGATGTCGTCGCGCCGCGCCGACAACGGCGGAATGTGCAGGTCGACGACATTGAGCCGGAAGTAGAGGTCGCTGCGGAACGCGCCGCCGGCGACGGCGGCGGCGATGTCGCGGTTGCTGGCGGCAATGATGCGGATGTCCACCTTGACCGGGCGCGTGCCGCCGAGCCGCAGCACTTCACGCTCCTGCAGCACGCGCAGCAGCTTGACCTGCATCGCCGGCGGCATCTCGGTAACCTCGTCGAGGAACAGCGTGCCGCCGGCGCCGGCCTCGACGAGGCCTTTCTTCAGCGTCGTGGCGCCGGTGAAGGCGCCCTTCTCGTGGCCGAACAGCTCGTTGGCGAGCAGCTCCGCGGAAAAGGCGCCGCAATTGACCGCAGTGTAGGGGCCGTCGCGCCGGCCGCTGTGGTGATGGAGGTAGCGCGCGAACAGCTCCTTGCCGGTGCCGCTCTCGCCGCTGATCAACACGCTGCAATCGGTCGGCGCCACCTGGCGTGCCAACTCGAGCAGGCGCAGCATGGCGGCGTCGTGGGTGACGATGC
>DAIEEM010000222.1 GCA_027325905.1 Rhodocyclaceae bacterium | reverse complement strand
GGCCGTCGGTGTGGTCATTCCCGAGCTCAACAAGAAGCTCACCGGCATGGCCTTCCGCGTCCCGACCTCGGACGTTTCCGTGGTCGACCTGACCGTCGAACTCACCAAGGAAGCCTCCTACAAGGACATCTGCGCCGCGATGAAGAAGGCGTCCGAAGGCGCGCTGAAGGGCGTGCTCGGCTACACGGAAGAGAAAGTCGTCGCCACCGATTTCCGCGGCTGCACCACGCCTTCGGTGTTCGACGCCGAAGCCGGCATCGCGCTCGATTCGACCTTCGTCAAGGTCGTCTCCTGGTATGACAACGAGTACGGCTACACCTGCAACATGCTGCGCTTCCTGCAGCACGTGGCGAAGTAAGCCCCGGCATCGAGATTCGCCATCCAACCGTTGCGCCGTCGCGGCGCAACGGTTCAGTGGCAGATTTCCCCAATTCCACGGAGACAGCAACATGACTTTCAAACGTCTCACCGATTTCGACCTCAAGGGCAAGCGCGTCTTCATCCGCGCCGACCTCAACGTCCCCGTCAAGGACGGCAAGGTCACCTCCGACGCCCGCATCACGGCTTCCATGCCCACCATCGAGCACTGCCTCAAGGCCGGCGCGATGGTGATGGTCACCTCCCACCTCGGCCGCCCGGAAGAAGGCGTGTTCACCGCCGAGAACTCGCTGCAGCCCGTCGCCGACGTCATGGCCGCCAAGCTCGGCCGGCCGGTGCGCGTGATCCGCGACTGGGTCGACGGCGGCTTCACCGTCGCGGCCGGCGAGGTGGTGCTGCTGGAGAACTGCCGCTTCAACAAGGGCGAGAAGAAGAACGTCGAGGCGACGGCGAAGAAGTACGCCGCGCTGTGCGACCTCTTCGTCATGGACGCCTTCGGCACGGCCCACCGCGCCGAAGCGTCGACCTACGGCGTCGCCCAGTTCGCGCCCGCCGCCTGCGCCGGCTTCCTCGTCGCCGGCGAACTCGAAGCCCTGCACCAGGCGCTCGCCAGCCCGGCGCGGCCGATGGTCGCCATCGTCGGCGGCTCCAAGGTGTCGACCAAATTGACCGTGCTCGAAGCGCTGTCCGAGAAGGTGGACCAGCTCGTGGTCGGCGGCGGCATCGCCAACACCTTCCTCGCCGCCTCCGGCAAGCCGGTCGGCAAGTCGTTGTGCGAGCACGACCTGATTCCGACGGCGCAGGCGTTGATGAAGAAGATGACGGCGCGCGGCGCCACCATACCGATCGCCGCTGATGTCGTTTGCGGCAAGAAATTCGACGCCAATGAGCCCGCCGTGCAGAAGGGCGCCGGCAGCGTCGCGGACGACGACATGATTTTCGACATCGGCCCGAAAGCCGCGCAGGAACTCGTCGACATCATCATGAAGGCCGGCACCGTGGTCTGGAACGGCCCGGTCGGCGTCTTCGAGTTCGACCAGTTCGGCGCCGGCACCGAGGCGATCGCCAAAGCCATCGCCTCCACCTCCGCTTTCACGCTGGCCGGCGGCGGCGACACCATTGCCGCGATCCAGAAGTACGACATCTACGACAAGGTGTCCTACATCTCGACCGCGGGCGGCGCTTTTCTCGAATACCTTGAAGGCAAAGTGCTTCCGGCAGTTGCGATACTGGAACAGCGCGCCAAAGGCTGAGTCTAATCAAGGGCCGCATCCGCGGCCTTTCTGCTGCCTAAATCGATCATGCACCGCTTCACCAAGATCGTCGCCACGCTAGGGCCGGCCTCGACCGAGCCGCAGGTTCTCGCCGACCTCGTCGCCGCGGGCATCGACGTCGTGCGATTGAATTTCTCGCACGGCACCGTCGCCGATCACCGCGCCCGCCTGGACTCGCTGCGCGAGGCCATGCACCGCCACGGCCGCACGGTCGGCGTCATGGGCGACCTGCAAGGACCGAAGATCCGCGTCGGCAAATTCGCCGGCAGCAAGGTGCTGCTGAAGGGCGGCCAGGCATTCGTCCTCGATGCCGACTGCAAGCTCGGCGACGCCGGGCGTGTCGGCCTAGACTATCCGGAGCTCGTCGACGACGTCGTGGCGGGCGACGTGCTGCTGCTCGACGACGGCCGCATCGTCATGGATATCCAACGCATCGACGGGGGCGAAATCCATTGCATCGTCCGCCACGGCGGCGAACTCTCCAACAACAAGGGCATCAACAAGCAAGGCGGCGGCCTCTCTGCGCCGGCGCTGACGCCGAAGGATATGGAGGACATCAAGACGGCGGCGACGCTCGACGTCGACTACGTCGCCGTTTCCTTCCCCAAGTGCGGCGCCGACATGCTCCAGGCGCGCGAACTGCTGCGCGCGGCGAACTCGAATGCCATGCTGGTCGCCAAGATCGAGCGCGTCGAGGCCGTCGCCAACCTCGAAGACATCCTCGACGCCTGCGACGGCGTGATGGTGGCGCGCGGCGACCTCGCCGTCGAAGTCGGCGACGCCGCCGTGCCGGCTTTGCAGAAGCGCATCATCCGCAGGGCGCGCGAGCGCAACCGCTTCGTCATCACGGCCACCCAGATGATGGAGTCGATGATCCATAGTCCGGTGCCGACGCGTGCCGAAGTCTCCGACGTCGCCAACGCCGTGCTGGACGGCACCGACGCCGTCATGCTGTCGGCCGAAACCGCCGCCGGCGAATACCCGGTCGAGACGGTCGAGGCGATGGCGCGCATTTGCGTCGAAGCCGAGAAATCGATGGACGTCTCGCTCGACGTGCATTTCCTCAACCGCGTATTCACGCGCATCGACCAGTCCATCGCCATGGCGGCGCTGTTTACCGCAGTGCACCTGAAGGTGAAGGCGATTGCCGCCTTGACCCAATCGGGTTCCACCGCCCTCTGGATGAGCCGGCTCACCAGCGGCGTCCCCATCTACGCCTTGACACCGGAGATCAGCACGCGCTACAAGTGCAGCATCTTTCGCGGCGTCATCCCGCTGTTGACCCGCGACGGCACCGGCACCAACCGCGACGACATGCTGAACGAAGCGGAATCCGAACTGATCCGCGCCGGCGCCGTGGCGCCCGGCGACCTGATCGTGATCACCATCGGCGAGCCGATCGGCGAACCCGGCGGCACCAATACGCTCAAGCTCGTGAAGATCGGCGAGCACAGGCCCACCAGTTAACCACCAGGAGAATCCTCATGCCCCTCGTTTCGATGCGACAACTGCTCGACCACGCCGCCGAAAACGGCTACGGCCTGCCGGCGTTCAACGTCAATAACCTCGAACAGATCCAGGCCATCATGGAGGCCGCCGAAGAAACCAACAGCCCGGTGATCATGCAGGGCTCGGCCGGCGCCCGCAAATATGCCGGCGAACCCTACCTGCGCCACCTGATCGAGGCGGCCATCGAGACCCATCCCGACATCCCCATCGTCATGCACCAGGACCACGGCGCCAGCCCGTCGATCTGCATCCAGTCGATGCGTTCGGGCTTCTCCAGCGTCATGATGGACGGCTCGCTGCTGGAGGACGCCAAGACGCCCTCGACCTTCGAGTACAACGCCAGGGTCAGCAAGCACGTCGTCGACATCGCGCACGCCATCGGCGTCTCGGTCGAAGGCGAACTGGGCTGCCTGGGCTCGCTGGAAACCGGCAAGGGCGAGAAGGAAGACGGCCACGGCGCCGAAGGCACGCTGTCGCACGACCAACTGCTGACCGATCCCAACGAAGCCGCCGAATTCGTCAAGGCCACCGGCGTCGACGCGCTGGCCATCGCCATCGGCACCAGCCACGGCGCCTACAAGTTCACGCGTCCGCCCACGGGCGCCGTGCTGCGCATCGACCGCATCAAGGAAATCCACGCCCGCATCCCGAACACCCACCTGGTGATGCACGGATCGTCCTCCGTGCCGCAGGACTGGCTGAAAATCATCAACCAGTACGGCGGCGCCATGGGCGAAACCTACGGCGTGCCGGTCGAGGAAATCGTCGAAGGCATCAAGCACGGCGTGCGCAAGATCAACATCGACACCGACCTGCGCATGTCGTCGACCGGCGCCATCCGCAAGTACATGGCCGAGAATCCCAAGGACTTCGATCCGCGCAAGTACCTCGCCGCCGCGCGCAAGGCCATGAAGGAAATCTGCAAGGCGCGCTACGAAGCCTTCGGCTGCGCCGGCCAGGCCGCCAAGATCAAGGCCGTCAGCCTGGAGAAAATGGCCGAGCGCTACAAGAAGGGCGAACTGAACGCGATCGTCAAGTAAGCCGGTCGTTGCACGCCGCCAAAGCCGCCCGGCGCAAACCGGGCGGCTTTTGTATTCCTATGCCGTGGCGGCGGCGAACCCGGCGCCGCGGCCGCTAACGGCTCACGCCAGCAGATAGGGCTTGTAGAGTTGATCCACGACGCTGATGTGGTTGAACAGCCAGGTCGTCACGAAGACCTTCACGTTGCGCAGGACTTCTTCCGGGTCGCCGGTATTCAGTTGTTCCGCCAGGGCGCCGAGTCGCACTTCGAACTCGCGGTGAATCGCGCAATGCGCCTCGTAGTCCTTGTAGTTGAACGACCGCATCACGGCCTCCTCGTCGCGCAAGTGCTCGATCACGTATTTCTGCAACGACGCGATGGCGGCCTGGGCCTGGGCCTTGCTGTCCTCACCGCTGGCAAGCTCCAGGGATTCCAGCAGGCGGAACAAGCGTTGATGCTGCTCGTCTATCCGCACATCGCCAACGGACAGAGATGGATTCCATTGCATACGCGCGCTCCGTGATTGCTTCGAGGGTTGTTGCGGCTTCGTCCATCCTGCCACCAGTCGCGCCAAGGCGCAACCCGGAAGCGCCCGGAAGCGCCGAACCGGCGACCGTCGGGCGTTCGCGCCGCCGATCCGCAGCCGCCGCTCCGGCAGAAGTTCCCAGGCGGGCCGAAGCCTGCGATAATCGGCCTCCTTCGACCCAAGAGATGCATGCCCAGACATCGCCATGGACATCCGCTCCCACACCTTCGATCGCATCCGCCGCTTCTTCGGCACCGGCCTCGACATCGTCGAGTACGTCGGCCTGCTGGTCATCGCCTTCGCCACCACGGCGGCGATGACCCACGAGGTGACGTCGATGTTCGAAGCCAAGTGGGTGGCGCTGGCGGACCTGCTGCTGATGTTCCTCTACCTCGAGGTGCTGGCGATGATCGGCCAGTATTTCAAGGCCGGCCACCTGCCGGTGCGCTACCCGCTCTACATAGCCATGGTGGCGCTGGCGCGCTACCTGGTGCTGGATATCAAGGAGCTGACCGAATGGCGCATGCTGGCCGTCGCCGTCGCCATCTTCCTCATCACGCTCGGCGTACTGGTCATACGCTACGGCCATGTGCGCTTTCCCTACGAGGAAGACGCCGCGCCCGAGAGCCAGAAACCCTACGTCCGCGAGTAAGCGAGTCATCATGAACCCACCCCTGTTCGAATCCGCCATCCCCAGCCTGCCGCTGATCGCCCGCGGCAAGGTGCGCGACATTTACGCCGTCGGCGACGACAAAATGCTGATCGTCACCACCGACCGCCTTTCCGCCTTCGACGTCATCCTGCCCGACCCCATTCCGGGCAAGGGCGAAGTGCTGACGGCCGTCGCCGATTTCTGGTTCGGCAAACTGGCGCACGCCATCCCCAGCCAGTTGACCGGCATCGATCCCGGATCCGTCGTCGCCGACGACGCCGAGCGCGCCCAGGTGCGCGGCCGCTCGCTGGTCGTCAAGCGCCTGAAGCCGCTGCCGATCGAAGCCGTCGTGCGCGGCTACCTGATCGGCTCGGGCTGGAAGGACTACCAGGCCGACGGCCGCGTCTGCGGCATCGAACTGCCGGCCGGCCTCAAGCTCGCGCAGCAACTGCCCGAAGCCATTTTCACGCCGGCGACCAAGGCGGAAATGGGCGATCACGACGAGAACATCGACTACGCCGCCGTCGAAAAACTGATCGGCGCCGACCTGGCGCGCCAGGTCAAGGAAGTCTCGTTGCGGCTCTACAAGGAGGCGGCGGGCTTTGCCCGCGTGCGCGGCATCATCATCGCCGACACCAAATTCGAGTTCGGGCTCGACGCCCAGGGCCGCCTGCACCTGATCGACGAAGTGCTGACGCCCGACTCCTCGCGCTTCTGGCCCGCCGACCAGTACCGCGTCGGCATCAGCCCGCCGTCCTTCGACAAGCAGTTCGTGCGCGACTACCTGGAAACCCTGGATTGGAACAAGCAGGCGCCGGGACCGCGGCTGCCGCCGGAAATCATCGAGAAGACCGGCGCCAAGTACCGCGAAGCGCTGTTCCGCCTGACCGGCGATACGCTCGCCTGACCGCCTTTCCGCCCCCGCGGGCACAATTGCGTCTTTCCCGCTGCAAGCCCCACACATGAACCCACTGCTGGATTTTTCCGGGCTGCCGCGTTTCGACGCCACGACGCCCGAAGACGTCGCTCCCGCCATCGGCGCACTACTCGCCGAGAACCGCGCCCTGATCGAGCGCCTCGCGGCGGACGCCGCGCCGGCGACCTGGGACGACTTCGTCCAGCCGATGATCGATGTCGGCGAACGCCTGTCGCGCGCCTGGGGCATCGTCGGCCATCTGCATTCGGTCAACGACGTGCCGGCGTGGCGCGATGCCTACAACGGCATGCTGCCCGAAGTCTCGCGCTTCTACGCCGAGGTGGGCCAGAACCTAGCGCTGTTCGCCAAGTACAAGGCCCTGCGCGCCGGCTCCGAATATGCGACGCTGTCCGCGGCGCGCCGGCGCATCGTCGATAACGACATCCGCGACTTCCGCCTGTCCGGCGCCGAACTCGCCGACGACAAGAAGCCGCGCTTCCAGGAAATCCAGGAGGAACTGGACGCACTCGCCGCGAAGTTCGCCGAGAACCTGCTCGACGCCACCAACGACCATGCCGAATGGATCACCGACGCG
>DAIEEM010000206.1 GCA_027325905.1 Rhodocyclaceae bacterium | reverse complement strand
CGGCATGATGGTGCCGCCGTTCGAGCAGGCGGTTTTTGCGCTCAAGGAAAACCAGATCAGCGGCATCGTCCGTTCCGATTTCGGCTATCACATCATCAAGCTGACCGGCATCCGCCCTGAGCGCGTCAAGCCGCTCGCCGACGTCAAGGCAGAGATCGCCGATGAACTCAAGCACCAAAGCGCCGCCAAGAAATACGCGGAGCTCGCCGAGGGTTTCACCAACACCGTCTATGAGCAGTCCGACAGCCTCAAGCCCGCCGCCGACAAGTACAAGCTGACGATCCAGTCGGCCGACGGCTGGCTTACGAAGAACGGCCAGGCCGCACCGCCCTTCACGAATCCCAAGCTTCTCGCGGCGCTGTTTTCGGACGACGCCGTCAACAACAAGCGCAATACCGAAGCGGTCGAGGTTGCGCCGAACACACTGGTCGCCGCCCACATCGTCGAGCACAAGGCGGCGGCGCTACAACCGCTGGAAGCCGTCGCCGCCAACATCGAGAAGCTCCTGGTGCGCCAGGAGGCGGCCAAGCTTGCGGCGCAGGACGGCGAAGCGAAGCTCGCCAAGCTGGCGCAGGGCGAAAGGCTCGATCTGCCGTGGGCGGCGCCGCGCATCGTCGCGCGTGCCGATGCGCCCAACCTCGCGCCCGACGCCGTGCGCGCGATCTTCAAGGCCGATGCGGCGCATCTGCCGGCCTACGCCGGCACGGCGTTGCCCGGCGGTTATGCGCTCTACCGCATCACCCAGGTCAAGCCCTATGTCGCCGGCGCCGACGAATCGCCGCGCGCCAAGGCCTTGCGCGATCAATATCGGCGCATCGTCGCGGAAGAGGAATTTGGCGGCTGGCTGTCCGCGCTCAGGCAGCGTTACCCGGTCGACATCAACAAGGCCGCGCTGGAGTCGAAAGAGAAGTAACGCTTCCCACCCCGGCCCCGCCGGCGGGAAGCCCGCGGGGCTTATTGCCCCGGCAGCGGATCGGCGTTGCCCAGCGCCGTGGTGTTGAGGCCGCCATCGACGTACATGATCTCGCCGGTGACGCCGCTGGCGAGATCGGAGAGCAGGAAGGCCGCGGCGTTGCCGACTTCCTCGATGGTGACGTTGCGGCGCAGCGGCGCATGGTGCGCGTTGTAGGCCAGCAGCTTGCCGAAGTTGCCGATGCCCGAAGCCGCCAGCGTCTTGATCGGGCCCGCCGAAATCGCGTTGGCGCGGATGCCCTGCGGACCGAGGCAGAAGGCGAGATAGCGGGTCGCCGCTTCCAGGCTGGCCTTGGCCAGGCCCATGGTGTTGTAGTTGGGCAGCGTGCGCTCGGCGCCGAGATAGGTCAGCGCCAGCAGCGCGGGGTTGTTGCCCTTCAGCAGCAGCGGCCGCGCCGCTTTCGCCAGCGCCGGGTAGCTGTAGGACGAGACGTCGTGGGCGATGCGGAACGAGTCGCGCGTGATGCCGTCGAGGAAGTCGCCCTCGATGGCCTCGGACGGCGCGAAGGCGATGGAATGGACGAGGCCGTCGAGTCCGTCCCAGCGCTGCGCCAGGCCGGCGAACAGTGCGTCGATCTCGGCGTCGACGGCGACGTCGCAGCGGAACACCAGTTCGCTGCCGAACTCGGTGGCGAATTTCCTCAGTCGTTCCTCGAAACGCTCGTTCTGGTAGGTGAACGCCAACTGCGCGCCTTCGCGATGGCATGCTTTGGCGATGCCGTAGGCGATGGAGCGGCTGGACAGCAGGCCGGTGATCAGGATGCGCTTGCCGGCGAGAAATCCCATATGCGGTTACCTCCAAAAAGACCGGCGGATTATAGCGGATGGCGGGCTTCGGCTACACTTCCGCCATGCGCAACTTTTCCGTCGTTCTCTTGACGCTGCTGCTGGCGGCTTGCGGTGCCGTCTGGAACGATCCCTACGCGGCCGCCGACCGCGGCAAGAGCATCCTTTACAGCGCTTTCGTCGATCGCCCCAAGCATCTCGATCCGGCGCAGTCCTACAGCGAGGACGAAAGCGTCTTCACGGCGCAAATCTACGAGGCGCCGCTGCAGTACCAGTACCTCAAGCGGCCCTACACGCTGATTACGGCGACGGCGGTCGCGGTGCCGCAACCGCGCTACCTCGACGCGCAGGGCCGCGCGTTGCCTGCCGACGCCAGCGCCGCGCGCATCGCCTTCACCGACTACGTCATCGCCATCAAGCCCGGAATCCGCTACCAGCCGCATCCGGCTTTCGCCGCGCCGCCTGCCGACTTGTCGCATATCGATACGGTGGCTGATTTTCCCGCTCGCGGCACGCGCGAACTGGTGGCCGACGACTACGTCTACGAGATCAAGCGGCTGGCCCATCCGCGCCTGCACACGCCGATTTCCGGGCTGATGTCCGAGTACATCGTCGGCTTGCGCGAATTCGCCGCGACGCTCGAGAACTACGACAAGGCGCTGCCGGCGGCGCGCCGCGACGACTGGCTCGACCTGCGGCAATTCCCGCTGGCCGGCGTTGTCGCCATCGACCGCTATTCCTACCGTATCCGCATCAAGGGCAAGTATCCGCAGTTCCTCTACTGGCTGACCATGCCGTTCTTCGCGCCGGTGCCCTGGGAGGCCGACCGCTTCTACAGCCGGCCCGGCATGGCGGCGAAGAACCTCACGCTCGACTGGTACCCGGTCGGCACCGGCCCCTACATGCTGACGGAGAACAATCCCAATGCCCGCATGGTGCTTGAACGCAACCCGAATTTTCACGGTGAGACCTATCCCTGCGAAGGCGAGTCGGCGGACCGCGCCGACGGCCTGCTCGCCGATTGCGGCAAGCAGTTGCCCTTCATCGACAAGGCGGTGTTCACGCGGGAGAAGGAGCAGATCCCGTACTGGAACAAGTTCTTGCAGGGCTACTATGATGCATCTGCAATATCGTCCGATTCCTTCGACCAGGCCGTGCAGGTCGGCGGCGCCGGCGAGGTGAGCCTGTCCGACGAGATGCGGCGCCAGGGCATCCGCCTGGCGACTTCGGTGGCCACTTCGACGTACTACATGGGCTTCAACATGCTCGATCCGGTCGTCGGCGGCGACAGCGAGCGCACCAGGAAGCTGCGGCAGGCCATTTCCATTGCCATCGACGAGGAGGAGTTCATCTCGATCTTCCAGAACGGCCGCGGCATCCCGGCGCAGGGTCCGATCCCTCCCGGCATCTTCGGCTATCGCGCCGGCGAGGCCGGCATCGACAACGTCGTCTACGCCTGGCGGGACGGCCGGCCGCGACGGCGCAACATCGCCACGGCCAAGCGTCTGCTCGCCGAGGCCGGCTACCCGGACGGGCGCGACGCCAGGACCGGCGAGCCGCTGGTCATCTACCTCGACACCACGGCCGGCGGCATCGGCGCCAAGTCGCGCATCGACTGGCTCAACAAGCAGTTCGAGAAGATCGACGTCCAGCTCGTCGTGCGCAACACCGATTACAACCGCTTCCAGGACAAGATACTCAAGGGCGCGGCGCAGTTGTTCTACTTCGGCTGGAACGCCGACTATCCCGATCCCGAGAATTTCCTCTTCCTGCTCTACGGCCCGCAGGGCAAGGTCAAGCACCAAGGCGAGAACGCCGCCAACTACGCCAACCCGGAATACGACAAGCTGTTCGAACAGATGCGCTCCATGACGAACGGCCCCGCACGCCAGGCCATCATCGACCGCATGCATGCCATCCTCTGCGAGGACGCGCCCTGGGTTTGGGGTTTCCATCCCAAGGACTACACGCTCTACCATTCGTGGCTGTCCAACCGCAAGCCGACCAAGGTCGGCAACAACACGCTCAAGTACCAGCGTGTCGACGCGGCGCTGCGCGAACGTCTGCGCGCCGCATGGAACCGCCCCTTGCTGTGGCAGCCAGCGCTGGCCCTGCTGGCGCTCGTCGCCCTGGCACTGCCGGCCTGGCTTGGCCATCGCCGCCGCGAACGCAGCAGCGCCTATCGCGCGCCGAATTGACCGGCGAGCGCCGAATATGGTTAAATGCGCGCCTTCCGCCGGCGGGCGGTTAGCTCAGTGGTAGAGCACTGCCTTCACACGGCAGGGGTCACTGGTTCGAAACCAGTACCGCCCACCAAAGTATCTTACGGATGCGGAAGGAAATGTCCCGAGAACCATAACTTTGCCGCTAGGCAAGGTTATGCTTCCAAGTTGGCCTGGCAAGAATATGCTT
>DAIEEM010000189.1 GCA_027325905.1 Rhodocyclaceae bacterium | reverse complement strand
GCAGCGGCTTGGTCAGGTAGTCGATGGCGCCGAGCGAGAGGCCATGCGCCTCGTCGCTCTCGTCGTCGCGGGCCGTGACGAAGACGACGGGAATGTCGGCGGTGCTCGTCGCCGCCTTGAGGCGCATGCAGACTTCGTGGCCGTCGAGTTCCGGCATCACCACGTCGAGCAGGATCAGGTCCGGGTTCTGGGCGGCGGCAAGCTCGATGCCCTCGGCGCCGCGCGTGGCGACGAGAACGAGATAGTCGTCGCCGAGCATCGCATAGAGCTGATGGGCGCTGGCCGGGTTGTCGTCGATGACGAGCACGGTGCCGCTTTTTTCGTTCATGTGTCCGGTCTCTCTCCCACGGGAAATCTGCTTCGCGGAATCCCCCGGCGGAATCTTCTCCGATCCCGCCGGAAAAGGATCATACGCTAGGCGTGGCCAGCGAAACCGGGTCGGGACAAGCGATATGGCATTATTTTGGTGTGGGATGCGCGGCGCTCGCGGGCTAAATCAGTCGTGGACGGCCCGACGCGGCGCCGTCTGCGCCGTTCGGCGCGTGCCGCGCCCGGTCTTGTCGCCGTCTTCCCGGCGGGCCGGCATCGCCGTCGGCAAGGCTTCATAGACCCAGCCGTCGAGGCTGAGAGTCAGGCATTTCGCGCTGCCGCCCGCCTTCATGAATTCGGACCAAGGGGTTTCCCGCAGCGCGAATCCGAGCGCCGCCAGTAGCGCCTGCAGGCGCGGCGTCGCGCGATTCATCAGGACGGTCCGGTCGGCGCAGACGGCGTTGGCGCAGAACAGCCTCCCTTCCTCCGGCGTCAGGGCGATCAGGGCATCGCCGAATTCGCGCTCGAGCAGTTGCCGCGACGCGGCGTCGAAAGCCGTCGGCAGGTAGAGCGCCGCGCCGCCCGGCAAGGGGCAGAAGCAGGTGTCGAGATGATAGAAGGCTGGATCGACGAGGGTGAGCCGATGGATCGGGGCGTCGACATGGTCGGCGAGACAACCCGGCGTGGCGTCGGTCGAGCGCGGGCCGCCGCCGAGCCAAAGCCGGCCGCGGGCGTCGAACAGCGCGTCGCCGGCGCCTTCGAAGACGGCCGCGGCCGGCAACTCGACGCAGGTCCAGCCGGCCGCCTCGAACCAGGCCCGGTCGATGGCCTTCTCGCCTTGCCGCTGCGGGTGCCGGAAGTTGGACAGGATGAACTTTCTGTCCAACGGCAGCGGCAGACCGGCGTTCGCCGTGAATACCAGGTCCGGCCAGGCGCGGTCGCCGGTCATGAGCCGGACTTCCGCCAGCGCCGACAATTGATCGAACAGCGCCCGCCACTGCGCCGCGGCGAGGGCGGACGAGACGCGGCCGGCCTGGTTCTTCATCCAGGGATTGATTTCGTAGTCGACGGCAAACCCTTCCGGCGTGCACATCAGCAGTGTTTCCATGGTCGAGCGTCCTCGCAGTTTCGCGGCGACGATTGCGCGCCTCGCTATGCCGAAACATAGCGCATGCGGATTGCAGCGACACGCCGAATGAGGCGCAGCGCTGGAAATTTCCCGCCGTCGGCTAGTATGCGTGCTGCGGCGAATACCGGCGGGGCAAGTCCCCCGCCTGATCCGGGCTCGAGGCAGGTGCGCCGCGTCCGTACGCCGCGCCGACGCTGAACCAACTCCCGCCGCCGCGGTCGGACTCGGAGACGCGACATCGCCGCCCTGAGGATAACAACCGCATGTTCACGCTATCGACTTGGAATACCCTTGCGCTGACGCGCCGAAGCATCCTGGCGGGGGCGATTCTCCTGCCGTTCGTCGGTACGGCGTTCGCGGCTTCGCCGCGGCCGTCCGACGACATGGTGCGCACCACCCTCGCCAATGGCCTGCGCGTCGTCATCGTCCGCAATGCGCTCGCCCCGGTGGTATCGACGTCGGTCAATTACCTGGTCGGCGCCGACGAGACGCCGCCGGGATTTCCGGGCATGGCCCACGCCCAGGAGCACATGATGTTCCGCGGCGGCCCGGGGCTGTCGGCCGACCAACTCGCCCAGATCGGCAGCGTCATGGGGGGAGATTTCAACGCCGATACCCAACAGTCGGTGACCCAGTACCTGTATACCGTGCCCGCCGAGGATCTGGACATCGCCTTGCATATCGAAGCGCTGAGAATGCGGGACATTGCCGACAGCGCCAAGGATTGGGACAAGGAGCGCGGCGCCATCGAGCAGGAGGTGGCCCAGGACGTGTCGAATCCGACCTACGTTCTCTCCACGCGCCTGCGTGCCGCGCTGTTCGACGGCACGGCTTACGCTCACGATGCGCTGGGTACCCGGGCGTCCTTCGACAAGACCACGGCGGCGATGCTGAAGAAGTTCTACCGGCGCTGGTATGCGCCCAACAATGCGATCCTGGTGGTCGTCGGCGATCTCGATCCCGCGACCACGCTGGAGCGGGTCAGGCAACTGTTCGAGAGCATCCCGGCCAAGACGCTGCCGGCCCGACAGGGCATGGCGCTGCGGCCGGTGCGGGCCAAGTCCTTGCGCATGGACAGCGACCTGCCCTTCGGCATGCAGGTGGCCGCATTGCGCATGCCGGGCCTCGACAGCCCCGACTATCCGGCCTGCGAAGTCCTCGCCGACGTGCTGCGCAGCGAGCGCGGCGCCCTCCACGAACTGGTGCCGCAGGGCAAGGCGTTGTTCACCGACTTCACTTTCGAGGCCCTGCCCAAGGCGGGCTTCGCCTATGCCGCCGCCGCGTTCCCCACCGGCGGCGATGCCCGCAAGCTCGAGCGCGAGGTGCGCAAGGTTCTCGCCGGCATCGCTCGCGACGGCGTGCCGGCGGACCTCGTGGCGGCGGCGAAGCTTCAGGAGCGGCGCGCCTCCGATGCGGAGAAGAACTCCATTGCGGGCTTGGCCGCGGTCTGGTCCGAGGCCGTTGCGGTGGACGGCCTCGATTCGCCGGACGAAGACCTGGCCCGCATCGAGAAGGTGAGCGTCGACGACGTCAACCGGGTCGCGCGCCGCTATCTCGATCTCGACCATGCCGTCGTCGCCGTGCT
>DAIEEM010000176.1 GCA_027325905.1 Rhodocyclaceae bacterium | reverse complement strand
GCCGATGCCACAACCCGCACCGCCGCGGTCGAATCCGCAGCACAAGGCATGCTGTTCACGCGGCTTGAATGACCTGGCGGAGGCGGTGAGATTCGAACTCACGAATGGTTGCCCCTTGCCGGTTTTCAAGACCGGTGCAATCGACCACTCTGCCACACCTCCGTAATGCTGGCTTAAGGCGCGCGGATTATAACGCCGTGTCGGCAAGCGCCTTGAATGCGGCGCAAACGCCCCAATATTCCGATTGAAACTTAACCCGGCTTTCTATAGTCTTATCTGTCGTACCTTTCCAGTAACGGAGGCAATCCTTCCATGCAAGACATCCAATTCGGCCAGTATCCGTCCAATGCGCAGGCGCTCGCCCAACAACAGAACCGCGTGTTGCGCAACACCTATGCGCTGCTCGCCCTGTCGATGATACCGACCGTGCTCGGCGCGCTGGTCGGCGTGCAGATGCATTTCTCCTTGTTCGCCGGCAGCCCGATGATTTCGTTCCTCGTCTTCCTCGGCATCGCCTTCGGCTTCATGTGGGGCATCGAGAAGACCAAGGACAGCGCCATGGGCGTCGTGCTGCTGCTCGGCTTCACCTTCTTCATGGGCCTGATGCTCTCGGGCATCCTGAGGGCGGCGCTGGGCTTTTCCAACGGCGGCACGCTGATCGCCATGGCGGCGGCCGGCACCGGCGGCATCTTCTTCGCCCTGGCCGGCATCGCCTCGACCACCAAGCGCGATTTCAGCAACATGGGCAAGTTCCTCTTCGCCGGACTGATCCTGATCCTGCTGGCGGGACTGGCCAATATGTTCTTCCACATCCCGGCGCTGTACCTTGCCGTCTCGGCGATCGCGGTGGTGCTGTTCTCCGCCTACATCCTCTACGACATCAACCGCATCGTGCACGGCGGCGAGACCAACTACATCACGGCCACGCTGGCCGTGTATCTCGACATCTACAACGTCTTCGTCAACCTGCTGAGCCTGCTGATGGCCTTCTCGGGCGACCGCGACTGAAGCGTCTTCTTGCGCTCGGCGAAAGGGCAGCTACAGCTGCCCTTTTCGTTCATGGGCGCTCGAACAGCGCGATCGACTCGACGTGCGAGGTATGCGGGAACATGCTGGCGATGCCGGCGCCGCGTAGCGCATAGCCCCGCTCATGCACCAGGACGCCGGCATCGCGCGCCAGCGTCGCCGGGCTGCACGAGACATAGACGATGCGCGCCGGCCCGTCCGCACCCAGGCATTTGACCAGGTCCACCGCGCCTTCGCGCGGCGGGTCGATCAGCATCTTGTCGAAGCGGCCGAGGGCCGCGACGCTCTCCGGTGTCGCGGCGAACAGGTTGGCGACGGAAAATTCGCAGCGCTCGCCCAGGCCGTTGAGTTCGGCGTTCCCGCGCGCGCGCTCGACCAGCGCCTTGCTGCCCTCGACGCCGACCACCGTGGCGCCCGAACGCGCGATCGGCAGCGTGAAGTTGCCCAGCCCGCAGAACATGTCGGCGATGCGTTCGCCCGCCTGCGGCTGCAGCAAGGCCAGCGCGCGCCGCACCAGCATGCGGTTGACGCCGGGATTGACCTGGGTGAATTCCGTCGGCGCAAAGCGCAATTCCACGCCGAAATCCGGCAGCGCGTAGGCCAGCGGCGGCGCGGCGACCGGGTGAAACAGCACGACGGTCTCGGGACCGCCGCTTTGCAGGTAGATGACGACGCCGTGGCGGTCGGCGAAGTCGCGCAGCAGCGCCTCGTCGGGCGCCGTCAGCGCCTCCAGGATGCGCAGCACCAGCGCAACCTGGGCATCGC
The DNA here is from genome assembly GCA_027325905.1 of Rhodocyclaceae bacterium. Lineage (GTDB taxonomy): Bacteria > Pseudomonadota > Gammaproteobacteria > Burkholderiales > Rhodocyclaceae > Nitricoxidireducens. Next base: position 4,856 of record DAIEEM010000176.1, on the reverse strand, counting down.
CGACGGCGACCTCGATCTGCGGCAGGCGGTCCGGTATCGACAGTTGCGCCACCAGTTCCATCAAGCGCGGCAGCAGCGCCGAAACGGCCGGCGCCAGCACAGCGCACGAGTCCATCACGGCGACATAGCTGCTGCGCTTCTCGCGGAAGCCCACCAGCACGCCGCCCTTCTTCGCCACATGGCGCACCGAGAGCCGGGCGCGGTGGCGGTAGCCCCAAGCGGCGCCAGCGATCGCCGGGAAGATCGTCTCCGGCTTCAGGCGCGCGAGATGCCATAGCGCGTCTTCGAGCACGCGCTGCTTGGCCGCCGTCTGCGCCACCGTCGCCATGTGCTGCATGCTGCAGCCGCCGCAGACGCCGAAGTACCGGCAGAACGGATCCACGCGCTCGCTCGACGCCTTGACAATGCCGACGGCCTGGGCCTGCTCGTATTTCGGCTTTTTGCGATAGCTCGAGTACTCGACGACCTCGCCGGGCAGCGCGCCTTCGATGAATACGGCCTTGCCGTCGACGTGCGCGACGCCGCGGCCTTCGTGGTCCAGCGATTCGATGAGTGCTTGGGGCATAAATGCGATGCGGGCGAAAAGGGCGCGATTATAATCCGCGGCCATGAACAAACCATTCCTCAAAACCCTCTTCGGCGGCATGCCGGTGCGGCAGTTCCTCGCCGAATACTGGCAAAAGAAACCCCTGCTGGTGCGCAATGCCCTGCCCGGCTTCACCGGGCTGCTCTCGCGCGACGAACTCATCGCCCTCGCCGGCAGCGAAAACTCCGAATCACGCTTCGTCTCGCAAGCCGGCGGCCGCTGGACCATCGAGCACGGCCCCTTCAGCCGCGAGCGCCTGCGCCGCGCCAAGAAACCCTGGACGACGCTGGTGCAGGGCCTCAACCTGCTGCTGCCCGAAGCCGACCGCCTGATGCGCGAATTCAGCTTCATTCCCTACGCCCGCCTCGACGACCTGATGGTCAGCTATGCCAACGACGGCGGCGGCGTCGGCCCGCATTTCGACAATTACGACGTGTTCTTGTTGCAAGGCATCGGCAAACGCCGCTGGCGCATCGGCAACCAAAAGGACCAGCGCCTGATCGACGGCCTGCCGCTGCGCATCCTCAAGGATTTCCGCCCGGTGCACGACTGGGTGCTGGAACCCGGCGACCTGCTCTACCTGCCGCCCGAATGGGCGCACGACGGCATCGCCATCGGCGAATGCATGACCTACTCGGTGGGCTTCCGCGCCGCGCCGGCGCAGGAACTCGCCGAGCAGTTCCTGATGTTCCTCGCCGAGCGCGTCGAACTGGCGGGACGCTACAGCGATCCCGACCTGGCGCGGCAAAGCCATCCTGCCGAAATCGGCGCCGCCATGATCGAACAGGTCGGCCGCATGCTCGACGGCATCCGCTGGAACGACCACGTGGTGAAGGAATTCCTCGGCCGCACGCTGAGCGAGCCCAAGGCCCAGGTGTTCTTCGAGCGCCCTACCCGCCCGCTGTCCGCGGCGCGCTTCGCCACCGCCGGCAAGCGCGGCCTGCGGCTCGATGCGCGCACTCAGATGCTGTTCTGCGGCCGGCTGTTCTTCATCAACGGCGAAGCAGCCCACGTGCCCGCGGCAGACCGGACATCCTTCCGCCGCCTCGCCGACGACAGGCGGATCGACGACCTGGCCGGCATCGGCGCCGAAGGGCAGGCGCTGCTGCACGACTGGTACCGTTGCGGCTTCCTGGCGCCGACATGACAGAATATTCCTACAATATTTTGCCGAATCGCCGGCCTACGGCGACGGCATCATTGTCGAATTCCGCATGGATCAGAGCGCCGCATAGGTGCTAGAATCCTTGGCTGGTCGGGTCGCCCCCGGTCAACCTCTTCAATCACCTTATCGATAAAGGGACCAAAATGAAACAATCTCTCCTCGTTGCTGCCCTGCTTGCCCTGACCCTGTCCGCTTGCGGCAAGCCCGCCGAAGCCCCCGCGCCCGCCCCGGCCCCCGCCGTGGAAGCCCCGAAGCCCGCCGAAGCCGCTCCCGCCGCTCCCGCCGCTCCGGATGCCGCCAAGCCGGCCGACGCTGCCGCCCCGGCCGCCGCTCCCGCCGCCGAGCCGAAGACGGAAGAAATGAAGAAGTAATCGCCGCGTGCGATGGAAAAGCCAGCCTACGGGCTGGCTTTTTTTCGCCTCAAACCAGGCTGAGCCAGCCGCAGCCGTTGTCCTGATCGGCCGCGACGATCCAATCGGGCGTGCAGCCGAGCGCCTGCGCCAGCGCGGCCTTGGCGAGTTCTGGCGTATTGTTCTCCTGGCTCAAGTGCGCGCAGACCACATGCTGCAGGTGCGACGCGCCGAGCCGCCGCAGCAAGTCTGCCGCCGCGCCGTTGTCGAGGTGCCCGAAGCGCCCGGCGATGCGCTGCTTGAGCGCGCGCGGATAGCTGCCGCGCGCCAGCATGTCCGCATCATGATTGCACTCGACCACCAGCGCCGCGCAGGTGCGCAACATGTCGATGGCATGGGCGGTGACGTGACCGGTATCCGTCAGCACACCGCAGCGGCTCCGGCCGTCGGCGAAGACGAACTGCACCGGCTCGCGCGCATCGTGCGGCACCGGGAAAGGAAATATCTCCAGGTCGCCGACGGCGAACGGCGTGTGGCTGTCGAACAGTTCGATGCCGGCCGCCGGCGCCGCCGCCGCGGCGAACGTGCCGTGCGTCATATGGACCGGCAGCCGGTAGCGCGCCGCCGCGCGCCAGACGCCGCCGACATGGTCGCTGTGCTCATGGGTGACGACGATGGCGTCGAGGTCCTCGGGCACCAGATCCAGCCGCGCCAGGCGCCGTTCCAATTGGCGCGGGCCGAAGCCGCAATCGACGAGAACGCGCGTCGCGCCCGCCTCGACGACCATGGCGTTGCCGCGGCTGCCGCTGCCCATCGACGCGAAACGCATCATTGCATCGCCCCCGCATTCATACGATCATGAGCGGCATCGCTCTAAGCAAAGGAGACCGCCGTGCGCCCATTCGACAAGCGTCCGCTGCTCGTTGCCATCGCGTTCGCGCTTGCCGGCTGCGCCAGCGCCCCCCCGCCCCAAGCGCCGAAAATAGAGCGCCTGACGGGCGCCGCCCTCGATGCCCGGATTCCCCCCCCCGTCGCCACGGTAAGCGCCGACGAGATCGTCGCCATGGCCAAACGCGGCGAGAGCGCGCAGTCCATCGTCGCGAAGATCGACGCCAGCCATTCGCATTACCTGCTCGGCGCCGAAAGGATTGCAGCCATGATGCGCGAGGGCGTGCCGGCGCCGGTGATCGACCACATCATGGAAGCCGAACGCCGCCGCATCTTCGACGACGCGGCCGCGGACATCGCGCAGCACGATCAGGACTGCCAGGAAAGGATCGACCAGGAAGCCAGCCAATGCCAACTACAACTGCTGTCCTGCTGGCCGCCGTACACGAGCTTCCCTTACTGGCGTGGTTTTTGACGCCGCACCAGCCGCCTATTTCAACTGCTCGTAGAGCAGGCCGAGAATCTTCTTCGAGGTGTCGGTCTTGTCCACACCGCCTTCGCGCGTCAGCACCTCCACCGTGCAGGTGTCGCCGACGCCCTTGACGAAGATGCGGTACTGCATGTTCTGCGTCGGATCGGGCTTGCCTTTCCAGAACATCAGCTTCGACAGGAAGCCCTTGTCGTCCTTCTTGGCGGCGTCGAGTTCCGGATCGACGTAACGGACGAAATAAAGTCCCTGCGAACGGTCGCGGTCTTCGACGGTGAAGCCGACGCGGTCGAGCGCCAGGCCGACGCGGCGCCAGCCGTGGTCGAAGGCCTCCTGCAATTCGAGCGTGCCGACGCCGTCGGCCGCGGGCTTGAGCTTGGCGCGCTCCTCCTTGACGGCATTGCTGGCCGCCACCATGGTCTTCGCCTGCGCTTCGTCGGCGCCCAGGCGCACCATGAGCCGGCGCAGCATTTCGGCTTCCATTTCGGGATCGGGCGGCCGCGGTTCCCAGCGCGTCTCGCTCTTGCCTTCGTTGGTATAGACCTCGTACATGCCGCGATGGCTGATGTAGATTTCGGTGGTGCCAGGCACAGCGCCCTTTTCCAGGCGGGTGCGGTACTTGTCGCGCTCGCTGGTCGAATAGAGCGAGTCGAAGACCTTGCCAAGGCTGCGACGGATGAAGTCCTGCGGCAGCTTGGCGCGGTTCTCGGCCCACTCGGTTTCCATGATGCCCTCTTGGGGCATCTCGACGTTGATCAGCAGGCCCATCTCCTGCCAGAACGCCTTGATGGCCGGCCAGAGCTGTTCTGGCGTGCCCTGAACGACCAGCCAGCGCTGGGTGCCGGAGCGCTCGATGTGCATTTTTTCCACCGACGGCAAGACTTCGGTAGCAGTGCTGGCGGGCGTGGCGCCGCGTTCGCCGGCGTAGGCGGAATAGGTCGCGGTTCCCTTGCTGGTGGCGACATCGGGCACCGCATAGCGGTCGTCGCGGGTCGGCTGGGTCAGGTCGGGCGGAATCTCGAGCGGCGGCAATTTGACGGCAGCCGCCTTGTAGTCGACTTTCTTAGATTCGGGCAGCGACATTTCGCAGCCGGCGAGCGTGACGGCAGGCAACAGTATCCACAGGAGTTTTCGCATCTTGGGTCTTTCCGGTATCAGGCTGATATGCCCGCTTCGCGCATGGCGGCGAGGAGCTTGTCGTGGAACTCGGGCGAGAAACCCGTCAGCGGCAGGCGCTGGCCGTCTTCGATCAGGCCCATGCGGGCGCAGGCCCACTTGACCGGAATCGGGTTGGCTTCGAGGAACAGGTTCTTGTGCAGCGCCAGCAACCGGTAGTTGATGTCGCGGGCGCGCGCCACGTCGCCGGCCAGGGCCGCCGCG
>DAIEEM010000172.1 GCA_027325905.1 Rhodocyclaceae bacterium | reverse complement strand
CCGACGTATTCCATGACGATGTAGCTCAATTCCTCGCCGACCACGGCGTCGTAGATCTGCGCGATGTGCGGATGCATGAGCTTGCCGGCCAGCGAAGCCTCGGTCTGCAGCAGATGGCGGAAGATGCGGCCGTTCTGCGGGTCCTGCAGCACCTCGGGCGCGAACACCTTGATGGCGACGTCGCGGCGGGCGAAGGGGTCGTAGCCGAGGAAAACCGTCGATGTGGCGCCCTGGCCGATCTTGCGGCCGATCTCGTACTTGCCGATGCGCTCCACGGCCAACCCCGATGCGTCCTACAGGGCGGCGCGGGCTCGGGCGATGGCGGCGCGCACTTGGGCCGGGGCGGTGCCGCCGATATGGTTGCGCGCCGCGAGCGAGCCGGCCACCGTCAGCACGCCGAAGACATCGTCGGCGACCAGCGGCGAGAACGATTGCAGTTCGGCGAGCGTGAGTTCCGGCAGTTCGCAGCCCTTCGTTTCCGCGGCGCGCACGGCGCGGGCCACGGCTTCGTGGGCGTCGCGGAAGGGCAGGCCCTTCTTGACCAGATAGTCGGCGAGGTCGGTGGCCGTGGCGAAGCCCTGCTTGAGCGCGGCGCGCATGGCTTCGGGCTTGACGACGATGCCCGGCACCAGCTCGGCGAAGATGCGCAGCGTGTCGATCACCGTATCGGCGGTATCGAACAGCGGCTCCTTGTCTTCCTGGTTGTCCTTGTTGTAGGCGAGCGGCTGGCCCTTCATCAGGGTGAGCAGGCCCATGAGGTGGCCGAAGACGCGGCCGGTCTTGCCGCGCGCCAGTTCCGGCACGTCCGGGTTCTTCTTCTGCGGCATGATCGACGAGCCGGTGCAGAAGCGGTCGGCGAGGTCGATGAAGCCGACGCGCGGGCTCATCCACAGCACCAGTTCCTCGGCGAAGCGCGAGACGTGCACCATGACCAGCGAGGCCGCGGCGCAAAACTCGATGGCGAAGTCGCGGTCGGAAACCGCGTCGAGGGAGTTCTCGCAGACGCCGTCGAAGCCGAGTTCCTTGGCCACGAATTCGCGGTCGATCGAATAAGTGGTGCCGGCCAGCGCCGCGGCGCCCAGCGGCAGCCGGTTGATGCGGCGGCGGCAGTCGGCCAGGCGTTCGCGGTCGCGCTTGGCCATCTCGAAATAGGCGAGCAGGTGATGGCCGAAGGTGACCGGCTGCGCCACCTGCAGATGCGTGAAGCCGGGCAGCGGCGTTTCCGCGTGGGCGGCGGCGACGTCGAGCAGCGCGCCTTGGTAGGCCTTGAGCAGGCCGTCGATGGCGTCGACGGTGTCGCGCAGCCAGAGGCGGATGTCGGTGGCGACCTGATCGTTGCGCGAGCGGCCGGTGTGCAGGCGCTTGCCGGCGTCGCCGACCAGCGCGGTGAGACGCTTCTCGATGTTGAGATGCACGTCCTCGTCGTCGAGGTTCCAGGCGAATTCGTCGCGCTCGATCTCGCCGGCGATCTGCGCCATGCCGCGCTCGATGGCGGCGAGGTCGGCGGCGGCGATGATCTGCTGGCGGGCCAGCATCTTCGCGTGCGCCAGCGAGCCGCGAATGTCCTGCGCCGCCATGCGGCGGTCGAAGAACACCGAGGCGGTGTAGCGCTTGACGAGATCGGAAACCGGTTCGGAAAACCGGCCCGACCAGGCCTTGACATCCGTTTGATCTGACATAATGAAACCCAAGATTATTCAGCCACCTGGGGGGCGCATGAGGCGGCTGCTGGGAAAAGCGGGAAGTATACGGGAAATGTGGCGGGACGCCGGCGAAAGCCGATGGCGGGATCGGGCCCCGGCCCGGCTGCCGGACTTTCGCAACATGGGCGTGTGGCTGAGGATACTGCTGGCCGTCAACTTCGGCGCCCTGGCCGCGGCACTGGCGCGCAACGGCGAACTGGCGCGCCTGCCGCGCGAATTCGTCGAGCTGGCGGCCGTCGTCGAGCCTGTCGTGCTGGGCAGCCTGGCGCTCTTGAGCGCGGCGCAACGCGGGCTGGAGCGCCTGGCGCGGCCGGCCGCCAGCGCCGCCGCCGTCGTCGCGACGATGGCGGTGGCGCAGTGCTTCGGCCTGCTCTTTGCGCCGCTGCTCGGGCCCGACTTCGCCACCTGGCGGCCCGCGCTCTGGGCGGCGCTGGCGGCCGGCCTGCTGCTGGCCTGGCTCGACTTGCGCTGGCGCGCCCACTCGCCCGCGCTCGCCGAGGCGCGCCTGATGGCGCTGACGGCGCGCATCAGGCCGCACTTCCTCTTCAACAGCCTCAACGCCGTGCTCGGCGTCATCCGCAGCGATCCCAAGCGCGCCGAGGCCGCGCTCGAGGAATTGTCCGAGCTCTTCCGCGTGCTGATGCGCGACAACCGCGAGCTGGTGACGCTTTCCGACGAGATCGCGCTGGCGCGCCAGTACCTCGGGCTCGAAAAGCTGCGCCTGGGCGAACGCCTGCGCGTCAGATGGGACATCGAAAGCTGCCCGCCCGACGCCCTGGTGCCGCCGCTGATGCTGCAACCGCTGTTGGAGAACGCCGTCTATCACGGCATCGAACGCCTGGAATCGCCCGGCGAGATCGCCATCCGCGTCGGCCGCGAGGGCGACCGCGTCGTCTTCGAACTCACCAATCCCGTGGCGCCGGGCAGCGCGCACCATGCCGGCAACCGCATGGCGCTCGCCAACATCCGCGAGCGGCTGATGCTGTTCTTCGATCTCGAAGCGCAACTGGAGACGGCCGAACGCGACGGCTTCTATGTCGTCGACATCGCCTTCCCCTACCGCAAGGAAAGCCCGCCGTGAGCGAGGCGCTGCGCCTGCTGCTGGTCGACGACGAAGCCCCGGCGCGCGCGCGCCTGCGCGACCTGCTTTCCGACCTTGCCGCCGAACTGCCCAACCGCATCGTCGGCGAAGCCGCGGACGGCATCGCGGCGCTCGAAGTGCAGGCCGCCGATCCCGCCGACGTCGTGCTGGTGGACATCCGCATGCCGCGCATGGACGGCATCGAACTGGCGCAGCACCTGGCGCGTCTGCCGCAGCCGCCGGCCGTCGTCTTCGTCACCGCCTACGACCAATATGCGGTGAAGGCCTTCGAGCTTGCCGCCATCGACTATCTGCTGAAGCCGGTGAAGGCCGCGCGCCTGGCGGCGGCGCTGAAGAAAGCGCGCAGCATCGCCGCCGATGCGCCGGTGCTGCGCGAACTGGCGCCGCAGGGCCGCCGCCACCTGCGCTGTCTCGAACGCGGCAAGATGCTGCTGGTGCCGGTCGCCGACGTGCTCTATTTCAAGGCCGAGCTCAAGTACGTCACCGCACGCACCAAGGAGCGCGAATACGTGCTCGAGGAATCCCTCGCCCAGCTCGAAGAGGAATATGCCCGGCGCTACTTGCGCATCCACCGCAACTGCATCGTCGCCCGCGACGCCATCGCCGGCGTCGCCCGCGAGAAGGACGCCGCCGACGCCGAGGGCGAGCCGCACTGGATGCTGCTGCTGCACGGTATCGCCGAGCGCCTGCAGGTGAGCCGGCGGCAGTGGCCGCAGGTGAAGGAGTTGCTCGGCGCGTAGCCCAGCGTCAAGCCGGCGGGACGGAAAAGCGCAGCGCAACAGGCCCGCCCAAGGCACGCGGAGGGCGCTTGCCAAGATGCGGGATAAATCGTTTAATCCGATCCGGATAAACCTAGTCGGCACGCAGGCTGCAATGCTTGAAGCGAATCTTGCCCCGCGTCTGGCCCAACAGTTTCGGCTCCGCAGAGGATGATGCTTTTCCCACCATTTTTGGGCCATCCCGAAATGATCGAAAGCGATGAATCGATTCGGAATATATGCCAATATCAATTGCGGTTCAGCGGCGTGATGGATTATTTCCCGTCATTTAGGCGCCACACTTAACGTTAGATTTCTCATTGAGCAGAGGGAGACTGAGATAGAAACCGCAATATCCGTCGCACTGATAGCCGCCGCCGTCAGCCTGTTCGGAGTCCTCGCGCATCACCGCCTTTCTAGCCAGCGCGAGGCAATCGCCCGCACGGCCGCCGCATGCGCGAAGTTCCGGTCGGTCGTCGTATCAACGGTCTCCGGCATCCCCCCGGCAACTGAGCATTGGAATAATCATGTTCTCGCCACGCTGCCCGACATATATGCCAGCCTTGACATTGCAGTCTCGGAGTTTCGGCCCTTCATTACAGGGGAAAGACTCGCTCGCTTCGAGAGTGAGTGGCAAGCCCTGAAAAAGAATTGCGAAGAAAAAATACCAAAGACATTGTCCCAGGCCGAGCTTATGTACGGCGGAGGGTCAGTGGTCGCGAGAGAATCCAAGGAGCAATTTCATGCGCAAGTTCAAACCCTGCTGTCGTTCGCCAAAGAAACCTAACATGGCGTTCGAGGCGACCTGCGCGAAAAGCCGCGCAGGCGCCTCAACT
>DAIEEM010000127.1 GCA_027325905.1 Rhodocyclaceae bacterium | reverse complement strand
GGCGGCGCGGCGGCGCGCGGCGGCGCCGGCTCATCCGGCAGGGCGGCGCGAATCGCCGTCACCAGGGGCGTCAACTCCGCGGCGACGGCGGTCGCCAGATCGTCGACGGCACGGCCCGCGCGCAAAGCCTGCTCGAGTTCCGTCGCCACGGCTTGGACGCGCACGGCTCCCATCGTCGCCGACGCGCCCCTGAGGGAATGCGCGAGGCGCAAGGCGGCATCCCGATCGCCGGATTTCAGGCAGCGGCGCAGCGCCACCATGTCGTCGGCATGCGTGGCAGCGTACAGGCGCAGCAGGCGACCATAGCTCGCCACGCGGCCGCGCACGGCGCCCAGGCCGATCTCGACGTCGAGACCCGGAATATCCGGCGGCGGCGCAGCGGCGGCGCCGGCGTCAACCGCCGCCGGCACGGCGGCGGCCAACGGCGCCTCGCGCTTGGGCAGCCACTTCAGCAGTGCAGCGAACAGCTTGTCCGGATCGATCGGCTTGGCGACATGATCGTTCATGCCGGCGGCGATGCAGGTGCGGCGATCTTCGTCGAAGGCGCCGGCCGTCAAGGCGATGATAGGCGTGGCGCCATGTTCCGGCAGCACGCGGATGGCCCGCGCCGCCGCCAGCCCGTCCATCACCGGCATATGCACGTCCATGAAGATCAGGTCGTAAGCGTTCTGCCCGGCCATCGCCACCGCCTAAACGCCGTTCTCGGCGAGTTCGACGTTGCAGCCGACTTCGCCCAGCAATTCCATCGCCACTTCGCGGTTGATGCGGTTGTCCTCGGCCAGCAGCAGGCGGCTGCCGCCGTAGTCGCACGCCAGCAACTGCTCGACGGCCGGCGCCGAGGGCGTGGCGGTGCTTTCTTCGCCGTCGCCGTCACCCATCGCCGCGAGCAGGGCATCGTAGAGCGAGGAAGCGGTCAGCGGCTTCGCCAGGACGGCGCGAAATCCGGCCAGGCGCGCGACGGCGGGCGTTGCCGCTTCGTCGCCGTCGGCGAGCAGCAGCAGCGTCGGCAATTGCGCCAGCGGCAAGGCCCGCAGGCGTTGGGCGAGGTCGCTGCCGGCGCCGTCCGCCATGTCCGTATCGACGAGCGCCAGGGCGAAGGGCGCGCCGCCGCGGTCCGCCGCGGCGATGGCGGCGGCGGCTGCGGTGACCGAGTCCGCACGCGCCACTTCGAGGCCGAAGCCGGCAAGCATGTCGCCGAGCGCCGTGCGCGCCTCGGCGAGGTCGTCGGCCACCAGTATGCGCATTCCCGCCAACGCTTCGCTCGGCCGCCGCGTCATCGGCGCGCTGCCGCGGGCGAGTCGCACGGTGAGAAAGAAGGTGCTGCCGACGCCGGGCTGGCTGTCGACGCCGACGTCGCCGTCCATCAACCCAGCCAGACGTCGCGTGATGGCCAGCCCCAGGCCGGTGCCGCCGTAGCTGCGGGTGGTGGACTGGTCGGCCTGCTCGAAGTCGGCGAACAGGCGCGCCTGCGCCGCCGCTTCGATGCCGATGCCGTTGTCCTGGACGGCGAAGCGCACCCGCAGGTCGCCGTCGCGTTCGTTGAGCAGGCGGGCGCGCAGCACGACGGCGCCGCGCGAGGAAAACTTCACGGCGTTGGAAGCGTAGTTGAGCAGCGCCTGGGCGAGCCGCGTCGGATCGCCGCGCAGCGTGCCGGCCAGCGCCGGGTCGCTGTCGATCACCAACTCCAGCCCCTTGGCTTGGGCCTTCTCGCGCACCAGCGCGCAGACGTTCTGGAAAACGTCGTCGAGTTCGAAATCGCGCACTTCCAGGGTGACCTTGCCGGCCTCGACTTTCGAGAAATCGAGAATGTCGTTGATGACCGCCAGAAGGTGATGGGCGGCCTCGTCGATCTTGGCGAGCTTGTCACGCTGCTCCGGGTCGCGGCTGTGGCGCTGCAGCAGGTGGGTGAAACCGACGATGGCGTTGAGCGGCGTGCGTATTTCATGGCTCATGTTGGCGACGAACGCACCCTTGGCGCGGTTGGCGACTTCCGCCGCCTCGCGCGCCGCCGCCAGTTGCGCCGTACGCTCTACCACCAGTTCCTCGAGGTGGAAGCGGTGCCGGTCGAGTTCGGCGCCCAAGCGCTTCTTCTCGGTGATGTCCTCCTTCACCATAAGGTAATGGGTGATGCGGCCGTCCGGCTGGCGCACCGGCGAGGCGCGCACGAACTCGACGAAGACCTCGCCGTTCTTGCGCTTGTTGACGAATTCGCCCTGCCACTGCATTCCCTCCCTCAGCGCCGCCCAAAACGCTTCGTAGGTTTCGCGCGGCGTCTGGCCCGACTGCAGCAGGCGCGGGTTCTGTCCGATCAGCTCCTCGCGGCGGTAGCCGGTGGATGCGACGCAGGCGGCGTTGACGTACTCGATGTGGGCGTCGAGATCGGCGATGATGACGCTGTTCGGGCTCTGCTCAACCGCCAGCCAGAGCTTGTGCAACTGCTCTTCCGTCTCGCGCCGCGCGGTGATGTCGCGGCCGACGCCGAGCACGCCGATAAGCTCGCCGGCGGTCGTATACATCGGCGTCTTGATGGTTTCGAGCAGCGCCCGGTGGCCGTCGCTCGCGTAGGTCACCCATTCCTCGTTGGTGCTCGGCTTTCCGGAGGCGACGGCTTCGCGGTCCTTCTGGCGGAAGAAATCTGCAAGCTCCTTGGGCACGAAGTCGTAGTCGGTCTTGCCGATGATCTCGGCCTCCTTGGCGCCGAAGAGGTGCTCGAACTCGGGGTTGCAGGCGAGATAGACGCCTTGCGTATCCTTCAGCCAGACCAAGTCGGGAATGGTCTGCACCAGCGTGCGCAGGCGCGAACGTTCGTTTTCGAGTTGCGCCTGCGCATTCTTGCGCTCGGTGATGACATCGAATATGG
>DAIEEM010000126.1 GCA_027325905.1 Rhodocyclaceae bacterium | reverse complement strand
CAGGCTCTTCGGGAAACCGTCGGCGGGGAAGCCTATTTCGCCGCGGAACAGCGAGACTACCGAATCGGGGAAGGAGATTTCCTTCTCCGGGTCGGCGACGTCGGCCGGTGTCAGGTCGTTCACCACCATCGCCAGCGCCATGTCGCCGACGACCTTGGACGACGGCGTCACCTTGACGATGTCGCCGAACAACCTGTTCACCTCGGCGTAGGCCTTGGAAACCTCGGCCCAGCGGTGTTCGAGGCCCATCGAGCGGGCCTGCTCGCGCAGGTTGGTGTATTGGCCGCCGGGCATTTCATGGCGATAGACGTCGGACGTTCCCGAGCGGATGTCGGGCTCGAACGGCGAATAGAAATGGCGCACGTCCTCCCAGTAGCGCGAGAAGGACTGCAGGCGGTCGATCGTGACCTGGGCCTCGCGCTCCGTTCCTTCGAGCGCGGCGACGATGGCACCCAGGCTCGGCTGCGAAGTCAGGCCGCTCATCGAATCCAGCGCGCCATCGACGGCGTCGACGCCGGCGCCGATGGCCGCCAGCACGCTCGCCACCGCACCGCCGCTGGTGTCGTGGGTGTGGAAGTGGATCGGGATGCCGACCTCTTCCTTCAAGGCCTTGACCAGCGCGGCGGCGGCGCGCGGACGGCAGACGCCGGCCATGTCCTTGATGCCGAGGATGTGCGCGCCGGCCTTTTCCAACTGCTTGGCCATGGTCATGTAGTACTTGAGGTTGTATTTCGGACGCGCGGCATCGAAGAGGTCACCGGTGTAGCAGATGGCGGCCTCGCACAGCGCCCCGCTCTCCTGCACGGCGTCCATGGCGACGCGCATGTTGTCGACCCAGTTGAGCGAGTCGAAGACGCGGAACACGTCCATGCCGTTCTTGGCGGCCTGCTCGACGAAGTAGCGCACGATGTTGTCGGCGTAGTTGGTGTAGCCGACGGCGTTGCCCGAGCGCAGCAGCATCTGGAACAGGATGTTCGGCACGGCCTCGCGCAGCGCTGAGAGCCGTTCCCACGGGTCTTCCTTGAGGAAGCGCATGGCGACGTCGAAGGTCGCGCCGCCCCAGCATTCGAGCGAGAACAGTTCCGGCAGGCCGCGGGCGTAGTGCGGCGCGATCGCCAGCATGTCGGCCGTGCGCATGCGCGTGGCGAACAGCGACTGGTGGGCGTCGCGCATGGTGGTGTCGGTCAGCAGCACTTGCGGCTGGTCGCGCATCCATTTGGCGAACTTCTTGGCGCCCAGCTTCTTCAGCAGGTCGCGCGTGCCGGCCGGAATCGGCGCCGACAAGTCGGTCTTCGGCATCAGCGGCACCGTCAGCGGCAGCTTCGGCAGGTTGCGGCCCTTGACCTCGTCGTTGCCGTTCACCACTACCTCGCCGACGAAGCGCAGCAGGCGCGAGGCGCGGTCACGGCGCTTGGGGAAATGGAACAGTTCGGGATGCGTGTCGATGAAGCGCGTCGAGCATTCGCCGGCGACGAACTTCGGATGGTCGATCAGGTTTTCCAGGAAGTGGAGGTTGGTCGACAGGCCGCGCACCTTGAACTCGCGCAAGGCGCGGCCCATACGGTGGATCGAGTCCTGCGCCGTCGGCGCCCAGGCCGTCACCTTGACCAACAGCGAATCGTAGAACGGCGTGATGACGGCGCCCGTGTAGGCGGTGCCGGCGTCGAGGCGGATGCCGAAGCCGGCCGCGCTGCGGTAGGAATTGATGCGGCCGTAGTCGGGCGTAAAGTTGTTTTCCGGGTCTTCCGTGGTGACGCGGCATTGCAGCGCGTGGCCCGAGAGCCGAATGTTCTTCTGCGCCGGCACGCCCGCCTCCTTGCCGCCGATCTTGGCACCCTCGGAGATGCGAATCTGCGCCTTGACGATGTCGATGCCGGTGACTTCCTCGGTGACCGTATGTTCGACCTGGATGCGCGGATTCACCTCGATGAAGTAGAACTTGTCGGTGTCGGCGTCCATCAGGAACTCGACGGTACCGGCATGCGTGTAATTGACGGCGCGCGCCAGCTTCAGCGCTGCGCCGCAGATTTCCTCGCGCTGGTCGGCGTTGAGATAAGGCGCCGGCGCCTGTTCGACGACCTTCTGGTTGCGCCTCTGCACCGTGCAGTCGCGCTCGAACAGGTGCACGGCCTGGCCGTGCTTGTCGCCGACGATCTGGACTTCGACGTGGCGCGCGTTGCGTACCAGCTTCTCCAGGTACATCTCGTCGTTGCCGAAAGCCGCGCCGGCCTCGCGCCGGGCAACGTCGAGCTGCGCCTTGAGGTCGGCCGCGGATTCGATCACGCGCATGCCGCGGCCGCCGCCGCCCCAACTGGCCTTGAGCATCAGCGGATAGCCGATCGCGGCGGCCAGCTTCTGCACCTGCTTGAGGTCGCGCGGCAGCGGCTCGGTCGCCGGCATCACCGGCACGCCGGCGGCCACGGCGGCGTTGCGCGCCGCGACCTTGTTGCCCAGCATGCGCATGACTTCCGGCGTCGGTCCGACGAAGATGATGCCGTTCTTGGCGCAAGCCTCGGCGAAGTCGGGGTTTTCCGAAAGGAAGCCGTAGCCGGGGTGGATCGCATCGGCCTTGGCGTCCTTGGCGATGCGGACGATGTCCTCGATGTCGAGGTAGGCTTGCAGCGGTTTCTTGCCGTTGCCCACCAGATAGCTCTCGTCGGCCTTGAAACGGTGCAGCGCGAAGCGGTCCTCGTTGGAATAGATACCGACGGTGCGGATGCCCATCTCGTTCGCTGCGCGCAGCACACGGATCGCGATTTCGCTGCGGTTGGCGATCAACAGTTTACGAATCTTGCTCATGAGGGGCTCCGGGACAAAAAAATGGCCGAACGCGCGTCGGCCGGGCATTTCCTTCGAGTGCGCTATCGTACCCTAAATGGGGATATTCGAACGCAGAAATACGCCCTGCGTATGAGAGAAACGGGGCGTCAATCGCGGCATAACAGGAGCGCTTTGGCTTTGGGCTTGGGAGTGGGCCCATGCCGAGCCAAGGGTGGCGGGTGGTCGCCGCCGCGTAGGTAAAGGAGGAGGAGGCCGCGCCAGCGGCCGACGGGGGACACGAAGCGGCGGCGACCACCCGTCGCCCTTGGCGGTTAAGAGCAGCGACTGCCCTGCCCTCCACCGCCGAACTCAGAGGTGCGTCTTCCGCTCGCCCGGAGTAAACCGGCTGCGCAGCATCGAATGACGCGCCGGAATGTTCCCCAGCCGCGCCATCTGCTGGATCTTGACGTCCTCCGGCGTATACGACGGCAGTATCAGCGGCGAAACCAGGTCGGTGTCGATGCCCTCGTCGTCGATCTCGGTGCAGTGGGCATTGACGTGGGCGACGCTGAGCTTGCCCAGCTTCGCGGTCTTGGCGTATTCGCTGGCGAACTGGCCGGCGCGGCGGCCGAAGACGTTGTAGTCGAGCACCGAGTTGCCCATCAGGCGGTTGCGGCCATGGACGCCGCCGGAGGCTTCGCCGGCGACGTAGAGGCCGGGGATGTTGGTCTCGCAGCGCTCGTTGATGCCGACGCCGCCGTTCTGGTAGTGCAGCGACGGGTAGATCAGCATCGGCCGCTTGACGATGTCTATGCCGAAGCGGTCGAACTGGCGGCACATGCCGGGGAACTGGTGGCGCGTGTAGCCCTCGCCGTGGATCATGTCGATCAGCGGCGAGTCGAGCCAGACGCCGGTGCGGCCGGCATAGGTTTCGACGCCCATGTTGCGGTCGGGACTGCATTCGCGGATGATCGCGGCGGACTCGATGTCGCGCGGTTCGCGCGGGAAGACGAACAGTTCGCCGTGCTTGTTGAGCGGCTGGCCACCGGCGCCACGGATTTTTTCCGTGATCAGGAAGCCGGCGATCTGCTCGGGGAACACCGCGCCGGTCGGGTGGTATTGCACCGAGTCCATGAACTTCAGGTGGGCGCCGGCGCGGTAGGCCATGACCAGGCCGTCGCCGGTGGCGCCGTAATGGTTGGTGGTGGCGAAGCCGCGGATGTGCAGCCGGCCGAAGCCGCCGGTGGCGATGATCGTGGACTTGGCCTTGACGGTGAGGAACTGCTCGGTGTCGAGGCTGTAGAGCACGGCGCCGGCGCAGTGGCCCTTGTCGTCGAGGATCAGTTCCACCGCCGGCTCGAACTCGCGGACGTTGATCATGTCGGGATGGTTCTTCACCTCGTCCATCAGCGTGCGCATGATGGTGGCGCCGATCAGGTCGCGGCAGGACACCATGCGTTTGCGCGAGGTGCCGCCGCCGTGGAGCACCTGCATCGAACCGTCGTCCATCTTGTCCCAGACGACGCCGAGGTTCTCGAGGTCGCGCACGACGTCGGGCGCGTCTTCGGTAAGCACGCGCACCAGTTCGGGATCGTTCTCGAAGTGGCCGCCGCCGATGGCGTCGAGGTAGTGGCGCGTCGGCGAATCGGTGCGCGACACCGCCGCCTGCATGCCGCCTTCGGACATCATGGTATTGGCGTCGCCCATGCGCAGTTTGGTGGCGATCATCGACTTGACGCCGTTGCGCGCGGCGGTAATCGCCGCCCAGCAGCCGGCACCGCCGCCGCCGATGATCAGCAGGTCGGTCTCGTAGTCGGGCTCGCGCAGATGGATGTCCATCAGCTTCGGCTCGATCATCGAGCGCGCCTCGAGCATGTCGGCCACTTCGGTGGTCAGCTCCTCGCCGCGGTTGGGTCCGATGCGCACGCGCCGCTTGGCGCCCGGCGTGAAGTCCGGGTGGTACTTGCCCAGGACGTCCTTGCGTTGCTCGGCGTTCATCGGCGGAAAGACGGGCTGGCCGCTCAAGGCGAGCTTGAGCCGTTCCGCACGGGTGCGTTCGACGGCTTTGAGCGACTCGGCTAGATATTCTGGATACATCGATTTACTCCCTGGTACGCGGTGTGATCGCGGGCGGGTTGAGGAAATTCAAGGCTCTATGTCGCGGTCGTAATAGAGCTTGGAAAGGACCGACTTGTCCATGGTCATCAGTTCGGCATACTCGGCATCGAAGCGGTGCTCGCGGACCTGCTGCAGCCGTTCGTCGAGTTCCTTGCTTTCCTTGCGCAAGTAGCGGCCGGCGAGGCGCTTGCAGAGCACGCCGACCTCGTGCTGGATGATCTCGGCCGGACAGCGCAGCGCGCACAGGCCGCAGGCGACGCAGTCGAAGGACAGGTCGGCCACCGCGGCGATATCGCCGCGCATGGCGGCCTGGATGTAGTCCATCACCGGCAGACCCTGCGGGCAGGCCTTGCTGCAGGTGCCGCAGGCGACGCAGCGGAAGATCACCGGATAGACCTTGAGGATGGTGTTGACGTCGGGCGTCAGCTTCTCAAGGTCGTAGACCGCCTTTTCCATCGGCACGGAAGGAATCTGCGTCAGCGACATGCCGTCCTTGACCATCGTGGTGCAGGCCAGTCCGGTATGCAGCTTGTAATCGCCGGGCAGGCGGTAGATGGTGCCGCAGGCGCCGCAGAAGCCTTCGCGGCAGCCGGCGCCGCGGATGATCTGATGGCCGGCATACTCGATGGCGCGCATGATGGTGGCGTGTTCCGGCACGACGTGGCGCTTGCCGTTGATGAACACGTTCACCATGTTCGCGCGCACGCGTTGCCGCTTGCCGCCTTCTTCGCGTGGCTTGATTTCGGTTTCCATTTACCTTCCTCGTTCGTGGTTCGGTCAGCGCTTCGGCTCTATCGGCGGCCGTCAGGCGGCAAGCTTCATCGCCTCGATCTGGTCGAAGTTCATATAGCGGTAGACATCGCCGGCCTTCTGTTCGACCGCCTTCATCTGTTCCTGGTACTCGGCGACCGTCGGGATGCGGCCGAGCAGCGCACACACCGCCGCCAGTTCGGCCGAACCCAGATAGACGCGGGTATCGATGCCGAGGCGGTTCGGGAAGTTGCGCGTCGAGGTCGACATCGCCGTGGCGCCTTTCTTCGTCTGCGCCTGGTTGCCCATGCACAGCGAACAGCCGGGTATCTCGACGCGGGCGCCGGATTGCCCGAGGATGCTGTAGTAGCCCTCCTCGCGCAGCACCATCGCATCCATCTTCGTCGGCGGGGCGATCCACAGGCGCGTCGGCAGGTCGGTCTTGCCCGTCAGCATCTTGCCGGCGGCGCGGAAGTGGCCGATGTTGGTCATGCAGGAGCCGATAAAGACCTCGTCGATCTTCTCGCCGGCAACCTGGGACAAGAGCTTGACGTCGTCGGGATCGTTGGGGCAGGCGACGATCGGCTCCGTGATCGAGCTCATGTCGATCTCGACCACGGCGGCATACTCGGCGTCCTTGTCGGCTTCGAGCAGCGCCGGCTTGGCGAGCCAAGCTTCCATCGCGGCGATGCGGCGCTCCAGCGTCTTCTTGTCCTGGTAGCCGTCGGCGACCATCCACTTCAGCAGGGCGACGTTGGAACGCGTGTATTCGGCGACCGACTCCGTGGACAGCTTGACGGTGCAGGCGGCGGCGGAGCGTTCGGCCGAGGCGTTCGCCAGTTCGAAGGCCTGCTCGACCTTGAGGTTCTCGAGGCCTTCGATTTCCAGGATGGCGCCGGAGAAGACGTTCTTCTTGCCCTTCTTCTCGACGGTCAGCAGGCCTTTCTGGATCGCCACGTAGGGAACGGCGTTGACCAGGTCGCGCAGCGTGATGCCCGGCTGCATCTTGCCCTTGAAGCGCACCAGCACGGACTCCGGCATGTCGAGCGGCATCATGCCGGTGGCGGCGGCGAAGGCCACCAGGCCCGAGCCGGCGGGGAAGGAAATGCCGAGCGGAAAGCGCGTGTGGGAATCGCCGCCGGTGCCGACGGTGTCGGGCAGCAGCATGCGGTTCAGCCACGAGTGGATGACGCCGTCGCCCGGACGCAGGCTGACGCCGCCGCGGCTGGAGATGAATTGCGGCAGCGTGGCGTGCGTCTTCACGTCCACCAGCTTCGGATAGGCCGCCGTATGGCAGAAAGACTGCATGACGAGGTCGGCGGAGAAGCCGATGCAGGCCAGGTCCTTCATTTCGTCGCGGGTCATCGGCCCGGTGGTGTCCTGCGAGCCGACGGTGGTCATCTTCGGTTCGCAGTAGGCGCCCGGACGCACGCCCTGGCCCGCGGTCAGGCCGCAGGCCTTGCCGACCATCTTCTGCGCCAGGGTGTAGCCCTTGCCGGTGTCTTTCGGTTGGGCCGGCAGGCGGAACAGCGTCGACGGCGCCAGGCCGAGCGCCGCGCGCGCCTTGGCGGTGAGGCCACGGCCGACGATCAGCGGGATGCGGCCGCCGGCGCGGACTTCGTCGAAAATGACCTCGGACTTGACCTTGAATTCGGCGATCACCTTGCCGTTCTTCAACGCCTTGCCTTCGCGCGGACGCAGTTCGACGACGTCGCCCATCTCCATCTTCGAGACGTCGAGTTCGATCGGCAGGGCGCCGGCATCTTCCATGGTGTTGAAGAAGATCGGCGCGATCTTGCTGCCGAGGCAGACGCCGCCGAAGCGCTTGTTCGGCACGTAGGGAATGTCCTCGCCGGTGAACCACAGCACGGAATTGGTGGCGGACTTGCGCGAAGAGCCGGTGCCGACGACGTCGCCGACATAGGCGACGAGATGGCCCTTGGCCTTGAGCGTCTGCAGCAGCTTCAACGGGCCGATCTTGCCGGGCTCGTCGGGCTCGATGCCGGGACGAGCGTTCTTCAGCATGCCCATGGCGTGCAGCGGGATGTCGGGCCGGCTCCAGGCGTCGGTGGCCGGCGACAGGTCGTCGGTATTGGTTTCGCCGCTGACCTTGAAGACGGTGACGGTCAGGCTTTCCGGCACGTCGGGGCGCGAGGTGAACCACTCGGCGTCGGCCCAGGATTGCAGCACGCCCTTGGCGTTGGCGTTGCCCTTGTTGGCGAGCGCCTTGACGTCGTTGAAGAAGTCGAACACCAGCAGCGTGTTCTTGAGCGCGGCGGCCGCCGTGGCGCCGCAGTCGGCGCAGGACAGCAGGTCGATCAGCGGCGCGACGTTGAAGCCGCCGAGCATGGTGCCCAGCAATTCCGTGGCGCGAAGCTTGGAGATCAGCGCGCAAGCTTCTTCGCCCTTGGCCACTTTCGCCAAATAAGCGGCCTTGACTTCGGCGGCGTCGTCCACGCCCGCCGGCACGCGGTGGGTGATCAGGTCGAGCAGGAAGGCTTCCTCGCCCTGGGGCGGGTTCTTCAGCAGCGCGACGAGGTCGCGGGTCTGCGCCTTGGTCAGCGGCAGCGGCGCGATGCCGAGGGCGGCGCGCTCGGCGACGTGGGCGCGATAGGCCGCCAGCATGTCGGCCGGCGCCGCAGCGCCGCCTTGCAGGGTCGCCAGCGTCGCGTTCAGGGTGGCGCTCGGCCGCATCGCCTGCGAGGTCTTGGCGAAGTCCGGGTGGTAATAGCCGCCCATGTCGACCGGCTTGCCTTGCGCCGCCAGAAGTTCGCCGTTGATCTTCGCCTCGTTGTCCGTCAGCGCCTTCGCCAGCGGCGCGAAGCGTTCCTGCAGTTCCTTGTCCTTGGTCTGCGCGGCCAGGGCCTGGGCCCAGTACAGAGCGAGATAGAAATGGCTGCCGCGGTTGTCGAGTTCCCCGACCTTGCGCGACGGCGAGCGATTGTTGTCGAGGATCTTGCCGTTGGCCTGGTCGAGCGTCTCCGCCAGGACCTTGGCCTTGTCGTTGCCGAACACCTGGCTCATGTGTTCGAGCGACACGGCGAGCGCCAGGAATTCGCCGAGCGAATCCCAGCGCAGGTAGCCCTCTTCCTGGAACTGCTGCACGTGCTTGGGCGCGGAACCGCCGGCGCCGGTTTCGAACAGGCCGCCGCCGTCCATCAGCGGCACGATCGACAGCATCTTGGCGCTGGTGCCCAGCTCGAGAATCGGGAACAGGTCGGTGAGGTAATCGCGCAGCACGTTGCCGGTTACGGAAATCGTGTCCTTGCCGGCGCGGATGCGCTCGAGCGAGAAGGCCGTCGACTCTTCCGGCGTCATGATGCGGATGTCGAGGCCGGCGGTATCGTGATCCTTGAGGTAGTGCTTCACCTTGTGGATGAGTTCGGCGTCGTGCGCACGCTTCTCGTCGAGCCAGAACACGGCCGGCGTGTTCGACAGGCGGGCGCGGGTGACGGCGAGCTTGACCCAGTCCTGGATCGGCGCGTCCTTCACCTGGCACATGCGGAAGATGTCGCCCGGCTCGACTTCCTGCTCCAGCAGTTCCTTGCCGTAGGCGTCCACCACGCGCACCAGACCCTTGGCCGCGATCTCGAAGGTCTTGTCGTGGGAACCGTATTCCTCGGCCTTCTGCGCCATCAGGCCGACGTTGGGCACGCTGCCCATGGTCTTCGGATCGACCGCGCCGTGCTTCTTGCAGTCGTCGATCACCACCTGATAGACGCCGGCGTAGCAGCGGTCGGGGATCATGGCCTTGGTGTCGTGCAGCTTGCCGTCGGCACCCCACATCTTGCCCGACTCGCGGATCATCGCCGGCATCGAGGCGTCGACGATGACGTCGCTGGGGACGTGCAGGTTGGTGATGCCCTTGTCGGAGTTGACCATCGCCAGTTGCGGCCGCGTCTTGTAGCAGGCCTGGATTTCAGCTTCGATCTCGGCCTTCTGCGCCGCCGGCAAGGTGGCGATCTTGGCGTAGAGGTCGCCCAGGCCGTTGTTGACGTTGACGCCCAGTTCCTTGATGACCGCGGCGTGCTTCTTGAAGACATCCTTGAAATAAACCGAAACGGCGTGGCCGAACATGATCGGATCGGAGATCTTCATCATGGTGGCCTTGAGGTGCAGCGACAGCAGCACGCCCTGCTGCTTGGCCTCCTGCATCTGCGCCTCGAAGAAGTCGCGCAGGGCGCGCTTGCTCATGACGCAGGCGTCGATGATCTCGCCGGCCTTGAGCGCGGTCTTCTCCTTGAGCACCGTGGCCTTGCCGTCCTCGCCGACGAACTCGATCTTGACGTTGCCGGCCGCCGGGACGGTGACCGACTTCTCGCTGCCGTAAAAGTCGCCGGCGCTCATGTGCGACACGTGCGTCTTCGAAGAAGCGGACCAGGCGCCCATCTTGTGCGGGTTCTTGCGCGCGTAGGCCTTGACCGACGCCGCGGCGCGGCGGTCCGAGTTGCCCTCGCGCAGCACCGGATTGACGGCGCTGCCGAGCACCTTGGCGTAGCGCGTCTTGATGTCCTTCTCGGCAAGCGTCCTCGGCTCTTCGGGATAGTCGGGAATCTTGTAGCCTTGCGACTGCAATTCCTTGATGGCGGCTTTCAGTTGCGGCAGCGAGGCGCTGACGTTGGGCAGCTTGATGATGTTGGCATCTGGCTGCTTGGCGAGGTCGCCGAGCCAGGCCAGGTCGTCGCCGATCTTCTGGTTGTCGGTGAGGTTGTCGGGAAAATTGGCGATGATGCGGCCGGCCAGGGAAATATCCTTGATTTCGATCGCAATGCCGGCAACCTTGGTGAAGGCCTGGACGATGGGCAGCAAGGAGTAGGTCGCCAGCGCCGGAGCCTCGTCGACTTTGGTCCAGATGATCTTAGATGTTTTCGTCATGTTGTTACGCCTCGTCAATTGAATTAGCGATGTCCGGCTGCCTGGCTACGCTCGCTTACGAGACGTAGGTGCACTGGGACGCCGGGGTGCGGGTATCCATGTTGCGACCGCGGTTGATGTGGTCGTCGATCTCGCCGGCGCAACCGACCATGCGCCCGAACAGGAAGGCGGTGAAGGCGGCGTTTTCCATGGCGGTTTCGGAGAAGGCGCCGGAGCGGTAGCGCGGCCACAGCAGCTTCAGCAGCAGGGCGGCAATCACGGCATCGATGTTGACGCAGAAGACGTTGGCGGTGACGCCGGCGTCGTAGAGCGCTTGCACCAGCGCACTGTAGAAGTCGTGGAAGACATTGGTCTCGCCGCGTTCCTTGAACAGTTGCGACAGATAGACTTCGCGCGGATCCTTGTTCACGACCTGGTTCTTGAACACCGGGTGGTTGACGCCGGGAATGTTGCGCACGCCCTCGCCGATGCCCTTCCTGGCCTTCTTCTCGGCGCCGAAAGCTGCGGCGAACTTCGCCCCCATGGCCTTGAGGTCGAGTCCGTGATTGGCATCGCCGGCATCCTTGAGCGCGGTTTCGCCGAACTGCTCGATGAGGAACTGGATGCCCTCGAAACCGTTGCCGCCGTGGGCGAAGCCGGTATGGGTGAGAAAGCCGATCATGGCCTTGTTGATCTGCACGCGCTCGGGCGATTCCGGACCGTCGGCCGACACCGCGCCCTTGCAGCCTTGGGCGGAAATGGTGCCGACGCCGTTGGAGATGATCAGCCCCAGCAGCACCTGGAACGGGAACAGCTTCTCGGGCGTCGGCTTCTCGCCCAGCAGAGCCAGGTAGGCGATCTCCGTTGCCGACCATTTGTTGATGAGGTCCTTGCTGGCGACGCCGCAGAAGGTGCCGCTCTTGTGCCGGGCGCCTTCGACCGCGGCGCCGATGATGGTGGCGAACAGGCGGACGTACCAGGGGAAGTTGCGCGCCGTGTTGCGCGTGATCTTCTTTTTCATCAGCGCGCCCCAGCAGATGGTCGTCGTGATGGCGGCCAGCACCGCATCGGCCGTCGGGTGGCCGTCGAGGGAGCGCAGGTAATCGACGAACACCGAGCGCGTCTCGCGCGCCTTGAGGCCGGCGAGCATCGCCGTCGCCTTCGGGTCGGCGGTCTTGCCGACCAGCGCCGCCAGTTGCCGGCCGTCGGCCTTGACGCCGGAGAAGTCGAAGCCTTCCTCGTCGCCGCTGTGCAGGCCGGAGTGGCCGAACAGGTCGATCAGCACATCCGCGGCCTCGCTGGCGGCGGCGACGCGCCGCGGCCCGACCAGGGCGCAGGCCGCCGCCAGCACGGCGTTCGGGGCATTGCCGGCTTCGCGCGCAGCGTCGGCGATCATGGCGACGGTATCGCCGAGATTGACTTCGGCGGCGATGGCGGTGTTGAACAGCGCGTTGTCGTTGTCGTCGCTGATTTCGCGTATCAGCGCCAGGCAGAAGTTGGACTCCAGCGGGTACTTGGCGGTATCGAGAATCGAGATGCCGGAAACGCGCGTGACCTGGGTCTTGGCATCCATGATCGAACTGCCGGAACGGTCCTTCATGGACTCGCGCGGGAAGATGGCGCCGACCTGCTTGGTCAGTTCCGCGATCTGGTCCTTGTACGGCTGCATCGGCACGACCAGCGGGATGTCGAGTTCCGCCGGCAGCGGCAGTCCCTGGTTGTCGCCGAACCACGGCTTGAGCGTGAGATCGCCTTCGGGATGGAAATCGCGCTCGACGCCGTTGAGCTTCATCACCGCCGTCAACGCCGCCGGCAGGTGGGCGATGTTGGTGACCACGGCGCCGGCCTGCGAGCAGATGGGATTTTCCGGCGAGTAGATGCCGTCGACCTTGAGGATGCGCTGGAACCACTGTTCCTTCGCGGAGGCTGAGTCGCCGGTGCCGCCGATGGCGCCGGCATGGCCGACGGCGCGCGTCAGCTTGGCCTTCCAGCGGCCAACGACGCAGGCGACGACCGGCTTCCTGAATTCCAGGTTTTCTTCGTAATAGCCGCCCGGCTCGATGTACATCACCGCCGCCTTGGTGCGGGCGTCGTTGTCGAAGGCGTTGGCGAATTCGGCCGGGGCGAAATGGATGTAGACGTCCTTGCCGCTGGAGATGCTGGTGGTGGTGCCCCAGCCGCCCGCGGCCAGGTAGGCCGCCATGGTGGTGGTGAAGTTGCCGGAGTTCGAATAGACCGCCACCGAACCCTTGCGCAGCGATTCCTCGGGCTTGTCGCCGCCGAGCGCGCCGCCGATGCGGATGTGGTTCCAGGCGTCGGCGACGCCGAGGCAGTTGGCGCCGAAAATGTCGACGCCGCTCTGCTGCCCCATCGCGCGGACCTCGCGCGCATCGTGCACCGCGACCTTCTCGGTGATCATCACGATCTTGCGCAGGTCCGCATTGACGCGGATCAGCTCGGCAACCCCGTCGCGCACCCCGGAGGGCGGCAGATAGACGACGCCGACGTTGAAGCGATGCCCGGCGTCCAGGCCCTCGCGCACGCTGTTGTAGACGGGGATGTTTCCG
>DAIEEM010000123.1 GCA_027325905.1 Rhodocyclaceae bacterium | reverse complement strand
GTAGATCGACAGGGGGGTGTCGAGGTCGGCGAAGGTTTCGAGGGTGACGGGGATGCGGTTATAGCCGGCCGCGGCCAGGCGATTGAATTCGGATTCGGTCATGACAACTCCACAATGCGGCGAAGAATTTTGCGCGGCGATGTGCGGACGAGCCGCGCGCGAGAAGCTACAGCCAGCGCCAGGGGCGCCAGGGCCAAGCCTCCGCCCCGAGGGCGAATTTTTTCGTCGATTGCGGGTTAAGGCGTTGCATGGCTATGCGGATGCGATGATCTGTGCGGCCTCGAAAAGTGTGGCAACTATAGCATCGCATTCGAGATTGCGCACGTCGTGGCCCTCGTTGTAGCCGTAAGGCACGAGGAAGACGCGACAGCCGGCGGCGCGGGCGGCGTGGAAGTCGTTGATGGAATCGCCGATCATGAGAGCCTCCTGCGGCTTGACGGCGAGGCGGCCGCAGGCCCAGACGAGTTGCATCGGATCGGGCTTTGTTTTTGGCAGCGTGTCGCCGGCGACGACGACGTCGAAGCAGTCGGCGAGGCCGGTGCGCTTCAGCAGCGGCGCCGTGAATGCCTCGGCCTTGTTGGTGATGCAGGCCAGCGGCAGTCCTTGCGAGCGCAGCGCGGCGAGTCCTTCGCGGGCGCCGGGATAGACGCCGGTTTGGCGGCCGTTGCATGCGGCGTAATGGCGGCGGAACGAGGCGAGTACGGCCGCCGGCGGCGGCGCCGGGTCGTCGGCGGCGTCGAGCCGACCGGAGAGGCAGCGCTTGACGAGATTGGGTATGCCGCGGCCGACGTAGGCGCGGATGGCGTCGACCGCGACTTCGGCGCGGCCGAGGTCGCGCAGCATGGCGTTGGCCGCGGCATGCAAGTCGAGAACGGTGTCGAGCAGCGTGCCGTCGAGGTCGACGAGAACGGCGCGGATGGCGGGAAGGACGGGCATGTTCCTGGTGGCGAAAGGCGCGGAGACGAAATCCAGTTTGTGGCGAATCGGCGTTGCCGCCGGGCTTTTCCTGCGCGCCGATTTTGCCAGAGCGGAGACGAATAGGCGATGCCCGGCGATCATGCGTCGTCGCGTCGCAGAACGGTTTGGACAAATACCTTATGATTGCGGGAA
Source organism: Rhodocyclaceae bacterium (assembly GCA_027325905.1). Taxonomy (GTDB): domain Bacteria; phylum Pseudomonadota; class Gammaproteobacteria; order Burkholderiales; family Rhodocyclaceae; genus Nitricoxidireducens. The sequence goes on along the minus strand of DAIEEM010000123.1, from coordinate 2,549 downwards.
ATGACTTCCGCCGCCCGCACCCGCCCGCCCGCAGCCGACACGCCGAATCACAGGTCGGCGGCCGATCCGGCCATGGAGGCGTTGCAGCACTTCCGCCTCATCTTCAAGTCGGTGAAGAAGCATTTCCATTGGGTCGAACAGCAGACCGGCGTCAACGGCGCGCTGTTGTGGGCGATGGCCGTCGTCATCGATAAACCCGGCCTCAAGGTTTCCGAACTTGCGACGATGCTGGCGATTCACCAGTCGACGGCGAGCAATCTCGTCGACAAGCTCGTCAAGCGGGGATTCGTGCGGCGCGAGCGCAGCACGAAGGACCAGCGCATCGTGCACCTGTTTCCCGAACCGGCCGGACTGCGCCTCATCGAGGGCGCGCCCAAGCCCCTGCAAGGCGTGTTGCCGGACGCGTTGCGCCATATGTCCGGCGCCGAACTCCGGCAGTTGAACGAACTGCTGCTCAGCCTGGTGGGCAAGATGAAGGTGCGCGATACCTCGGGCAAATCGACGCCGCTCGCCAGCATTTGAGCTCGCCGTCCGGCCGGCGCGGAACCGCCGGGGAGTCGCTGCGGCGCCGGGCTACGGGGCGGGCGCGGGCGCCGCGACTGCGACTGGCGGCGGTCCCTCCGTTCGCGGCAGGAATCCTGTCGCCAACTGCTGGTAGAGTTCCGGCCCCAGTCGCGCGCTGACGGCCCTGGCGATCAGGGCCACCCCCATCAAGCTGATGACCATGCCGTGGCCGTCGATCATTTCCATGACGATGATGGCCGCCGTAATGGGCGATTGCGTGACGGCGGCGAGAAAGCCCGCCATGCAGAGCACGACCACCGCAATCGCGTTGGCGCCGTGGCCGAGAAACGGTGCGAGCGTGGAGCCGAGCGCCCCGCCGACGGCCAGCGAAGGCGCAAAGAGGCCGCCCGGTATGCCCGAGTGATAGCTGACCAGCGTCGCCACGTAGCGCGTGAGCGGCGCATGCCAGGGCGCCGTCACCTCGCCCGAGACGATGCTTGCCGTGATGCCGTAGCCGCTGCCGTAGGAGAAGCCGCCGCCCAGCCAGCCGACCAGCGCGACCGCCAGCCCGCAGGCGCCGGCGAAGAGCACTGGATGGTCGCGCCGGCAGCGCCACAGGCAGAACTCGGGCGACTTGTGCGGCCACAGCAGCAGCCGACTGAAGACGCCGCCCAGCACGCCGCAGAGGATGCCGCAGAAGAGCACGGGCAGCGCCAGCGCGCGGGCGGTACCGAAGGCCTTGGGGTGGCCGAAGTAGTTGTAATTTCCCATCATCGCGATGGCCACCAGGCCGGACAAGATGACGGTGCTCATCAGCACGCCGCTGGTGCGCGTCTCGAGCCGGCGGCCGAGTTCCTCGACGGCGAAGACGATGCCGGCAAGAGGCGCGTTGAAGGCGGCCGCCACGCCGGCCGCGCCGCCCGCCAGGATCAGGTCCTGCGCCCTCAGGGCGCGGGAATGCGGCAGGAAGCGATGCGCGGCATGCATGATCGAGGAGGCGACCTGGACCGACGGGCCTTCGCGGCCGGCAGAGAATCCGCCGACCAGCGCCAGCGCGCCGAGCGCGATCTTGCCTAAGCCCAGGCGTAGCGATACCAGTGCGCCGACGGCGCGGCCGTGCGCCGCTTCGCGCGTCGCCGCGATCACCTGCGGTATGCCGCTGCCCTGCGCACCCGGCGCGTAGCGCCGGGTCAGCCAGACCGTAACCATGCCCAGCGACGGCGCCATCAGGAACGGCAGCCAGGGGCGTCCCGACGTCACCTGGAAGAAGACTCCGAGCGCGACGTCGGCCAGCTTGGCGAAAGCGACGACGGCCAGGCCGGCAATCGCGGCGGCGCTCCAGAGCACCAGCCGGGTCTGCCAGCGCAGCCTGCTCAAGGGTCCGCGCAGTATCTTCATGTCATCGCGTCTCGATCAGTTGGAGATCGACGCGCCGCTGGCGACGACGACAGGTTTCCGTATCGCAGCGCCGGTCCGCCGCCGTCTCGCAGCCGCGCGCGCGTTGCCGTATCTGGGTGGCGCGAACGCCCCGCGCCAATAGTTCATCCTCGACGGCCGCCGTGCGCTTGGCAGCCAGGGACACGCAGTATTCCTTGCTGCCTAGATCCTCGGTACGCCCGATCATCATCAGGACGAGGTCCTTGTCGCCGTTCAGCTTTTCGGCGATGGCACGCAGGGTCGTCTTCGATTCCGGCGAAAGATCGGCGCGGCCGGGCGCGAAGTAAATCGTGCGGGCGGGGTCCAGTTCCGGTTCGCCGACGGTCGGCAGCGCCGCGCCTGGCGGCGACGCGGCGCCGATGGACTCGGCGGGGCTGGCCCGATCGGATCGTGAACCTGGGCTGGCGGCAGTCGCCGTGCTGCGCTCCGGCGCCGCGCCGCATCCGGCAAGCAGCAAGGCTGCAACCCCAGTCGCCAGCCACATTCCGCGCCAAGGCGACTGCGCGCGGCGTCGTTGCCGCCGCGGTGCAGGCCTGCAAATCCTTCCGCTGGTCAATGTCTATCCTTTCCCGCTCTCCGGCTATGCGCCGGGGGCGACACGCGTATCG
>DAIEEM010000117.1 GCA_027325905.1 Rhodocyclaceae bacterium | reverse complement strand
CACAAGCTGGAGGCGACATCATCCTTAGGGTTATCATTGCCGCAACAGAATGAAACAAAAGAAATTTAACACTTTGCTCACAATTTTACCTGCTGCTTACTATTACAAGGAGGTTTAAGAATGCTCCTATTTAAAGGACCTCGCGACCAGATCCTCGCACCTCTGCAGGCAGTCTGCGGTATCGTCGAGAAACGTCACACCCTGCCCATCCTTTCCAACGTGCTGATGGAAAAGGACGGCGAAAGGCTGACGTTGCTGGCCACCGACATCGAGATCCAGATCCGCACCGGCACCACCACCACCGGACCGGAAAAAGCGGCGCTGACAGTTGCCGCCCGCAAGCTCCAGGACATTCTGCGTTCACTGCCGGAATCCGCCGAGGTCAACCTGTCGCTCGACGAGAAGCGCCTGACGCTCAAGGCCGGAAAAAGCCGCTTCAACCTGCAAACGCTGCCGGCCGAGGATTTCCCGCGCATGGCCACCGCCGACGGTGCCCAAACCAAGCTGACGCTGACGCAGAAGCAGTTCAAGCGCCTACTCGGTTTCGTCCAGTATTCGATGGCGCAGCAGGACATCCGCTATTACCTCAACGGCCTGCTGGTGGTTGTCATCGGTTCCGAAATCCGCATGATCTCCACCGACGGCCACCGCCTTGCCTACGCTTCCGAAGCCATCGCCGGCAACCACGAACGCCTCGAAGTCATCCTGCCGCGTAAGACCGTGCTCGAACTTTCGCGCCAACTCGCCGACAACGACGAGCCGCTCGACGTCGTGCTGACGCCGACGCAGGCGCAATTCCGTTTTGGCGACATCGAACTCGTCTCCAAGCTCATCGACGGCAAATTCCCTGATTATGAGCGCGTCATACCGCAGAGCCACACCAAGGTCATTACCCTGGCGCGCGACGTGCTGCTGCATTCGCTGCTGCGCGCCGCCATCCTGACCAACGAAAAATTCCGCGGCGTGCGCCTAGTGCTTTCCCCCGGCAGCCTCAAGATCATTTCCACCAACGCCGAGCAGGAAGAAGCGCAGGACGAACTCGAGATCGACTACCAGGGCGACACGCTCGACGTCGGCTTCAACGTCACCTACCTGCTCGACGTCCTCAACAACGTCGGCGGCGACGCCATCGAATGCCGCCTTGCCGACGCCAATTCCAGCGCCCTCATCACCCTGCCCGGCAACGACAACTTCAAATACGTCGTCATGCCGATGCGTATTTGAGCAACAGCGGAAAAACCAGATGACCCAAGAAACCGAGGCCGCGCGCAGCGATGGCGGCTACGATGAAGATTCCATCCAGCAGCTCGAAGGCCTCGAGGCGGTGCGCAAACGGCCGGGCATGTACATCGGCGACACCTCCGACGGCACCGGCCTGCACCACATGGTCTTCGAAGTCGTCGACAACGCCATCGACGAAGCCCTGGCCGGCCATTGCGACGACATCGTCATCACCATCCACACCGACAACTCGATCTCGGTGACCGACAACGGCCGCGGCATTCCCACCGGCGTCAAGTTCGACGACAAGCACGAACCCAAGCGCTCCGCCGCCGAGATCGTCATGTGCGTGCTGCATGCCGGGGGCAAGTTCAACCAGAATTCCTACAAGGTTTCCGGCGGCCTGCATGGCGTCGGCGTCTCCTGCGTCAACGCGCTGTCGAAGTGGCTGCGCCTGACCATCCGCCGCGACGGCAAGAAGTACCAAATGGAATTCAACCGCGGCCACGCTGTCGACCGCCTGATCGAACACGTCAATGGCGTCGACGTCAGCCCGCTCAAGGTCATCGGCGAGACCAAGGGCCGCGGCACCGAAGTGCATTTCGCCGCCGACGAGGAAATCTTCGGCGTAATCGAATTTCACTACGATATCCTCGCCAAGCGCCTGCGCGAACTTTCCTTCCTCAACAACGGCGTCAGGATCAAGCTCGTCGATCAGCGCAGCGGCAAGGAAGAGGATTTCGCCTTCTCCGGCGGAGTCAAGGGTTTCGTCGAATACATCAACCGCAGCAAGACCGTCCTGCATCCCAACGTCTTCTGCTCCACCGGCGAAGCCAAGGTCGGCGATTCCGGCGTCGTCATCAACGTCGAAGTGGCGATGCAGTGGAACGACTCCTACGCCGAACAGGTGCTGTGCTTCACCAACAACATCCCGCAGTCCGACGGCGGCACCCACCTCACCGGCCTGCGCGCGGCGATGACGCGCGTCATCAACAAGTACATCGAAGAAAACGACATCGCCAAGAAAGCCAAGGTCGACATCGCCGGCGACGATATGCGCGAAGGCCTTGCCTGCGTGCTGTCGGTTAAGATGCCCGATCCCAAGTTCGCCTCGCAGACGAAGATGAAGCTGGTCTCGTCCGAAGCGCGTCCGGCCGTCGAGGAAGTCGTGGCGCAGAAGCTCGCCGAGTTCCTGCTCGAAAAGCCGATCGACGCCAAGACCATCACCGGCAAGATCGTCGAAGCCGCACGGGCGCGCGAAGCGGCGCGCAAGGCCAGGGAAATGACGCGGCGCAAGGGCGTGCTCGATTCCATCGGCCTGCCCGGCAAGCTCGCCGACTGCCAGGAGAAGGACCCGGCGCTGTGCGAGATATACATCGTCGAGGGCGATTCCGCCGGCGGCTCCGCCAAGCAGGGCCGCGACCGCAAGTTCCAGGCGATCCTGCCCCTGCGCGGCAAGGTGATCAACGTCGAGAAGGCGCGCTTCGACAAGGTCATCTCCTCCGAGCAGATTGTCACCCTGCTGACGGCCCTCGGCTGCGGCATCGGCGCCGACGACTTCAACATCGCCAAGCTGCGCTACCACCGCATCATCCTCATGACCGACGCCGACGTGGACGGCGCGCACATCCGCACCCTGCTGCTGACCTTCCTCTACCGCCAGATGCCCGAGCTCGTCGAGCGTGGCCACATCTACATCGCCCAACCGCCGCTCTACAAGATCAAGCACGGCAAAACCGAGATGTACATCAAGGACGACCATGCGCTGAACCAGCACCTGCTGACGCTGGCGCTCGACGGCGCCGTGCTGGTGCCTAGGCTCGGCGCGCCCGGCATCGAAGGCGAAGCCTTGGGGGAACTGGCGCGCGCCTACCTGCTCTCCGAAGCCGTCATCCGCCGTCTGGCCGACTTCATCGAGCCCGTCGTGCTGCACAGCATGCTCGCCAACGACATCGCCCTCGACATCGGCTCTGAGTCCAACGCCCGCGAATCGGCCGCGCGACTCGCCAAATACGCGCCCAAGGGCGTGAAGATCCTCGCCGCCTTCAACGAGAAGATCGAAAGCTGGCAGATTCGCATCGAGAAGATGCGCCACGGCAATTTGCGCGTCGGCTATATCGACGACGACTTCATGCGCGCCGGCGACTACGGCCAGATCCGCAAGACCTCGCAAATGATCGCCGACCTCGTCGATCCCAGCGGCAGCGGCGCCTCGGTACGGCGCGGCGAGAAGTCGCAAGGTATCGCCAGCTTCGCCGAAGCCATGAAGTGGCTGCTGGCCGAAGCCGAGCGTGGGCTCTCCAAGCAGCGCTACAAAGGCCTTGGCGAAATGAACCCCGAGCAGCTCTGGGAGACGACCATGGACCCCGCCGTGCGCCGCCTGCTGCGCGTGCAGATCGAGGACGCCATCGCCGCCGACGAGATCTTCACGACGCTGATGGGCGACAACGTCGAGCCGCGCCGTGCCTTCATCGAGGGCAATGCGCTGTACGCGCGCAATATCGACGTATGACATTGGCATACAGAGATACGTAATGGCAAAAACATCCCAAGGCCACCAACGGGTACTTGTTATTGGTGCGGGGCGCGGCGGTACGGCGATGCTCGATCTTTTTATTTCCGACCCGATGATTGAGATCGTCGGGATTATCGACGCCAATCCGCACGCGCCGGCCCTGACAATCGCGGCGAACCACGGCATCCGGACGTTTACCAATCTTGCCGAAGCAATCGCGGCGAGCCGCCCTTGTCTTGCTTTCAATCTCACGAGCGATGACGGCGTCACCGCCTATGCCCAAGCTCAACTGGGCAATGCGAATGTCATCGGTGGCTTCCAGGCCCACTTCCTCTGGAATTTGCTTACACGCCTTAAGCAAACAAATGAACAAATTACCCATCTCGCGCACCATGATGCGCTTACCGCACTTCCCAACCGTATCCTGTTTTACGATCGCCTCAATCAGGCCATAGCGGGGGCGCGCCGAGACAAGGAATCGCTGGCCGTCCTTTATCTCGATCTCGACGGCTTCAAGCTTATCAACGATACGTACGGGCACGATGCCGGCGATGCGCTGCTGCGTGAAGCCGCCAAGCGAATCGTGGCATGCGTGCGTGAATCGGACACCGTGGCACGCATGGGCGGCGACGAGTTTACGGTGATCCTCCGCAACGTACATGCATTGCACAGCAACGATCGCGTGGTCAATAGCATTGTCGAAGCAATTGCCAAACCATTTTTACAAAATGGGAAAAACTGTTCCGTGAGCGCGAGCATCGGCATTGCCCTCTATCCCGACCACGGAGAAACGGCCGAGCAGTTGGTCAAGATTTCCGATGCTGCGATGTACTTGGCCAAACAAAGCGGCAAGAACTGCTATCGCTTCGTCAGCGGCTGACCGGCACGGTTATTGTTCCTGACTTGGCGCCGATTTCGACTTGCCTAGGTTCGCGGCGAGTTGCACCAATTCCTCGTAGGGCACGCCGCAACATTCTTCGCCGCGCACTTCGGGTCGTTCATAGACGACCACGCCAAGCGGGTGAGGACGGACCATGAAAGTGTGTGCCATACGGCGATGCTATATACGCCGGGCCGGAATCTAAACCGAAAAGTAATGGTAGGTTTGGCGCCAGTTCCTTGGGCCAAGCGCCGTCCAAGAAAACCGATGAGCGGCTTGATCCTGTCGCCGCCGGTGTTCGGCAGAGCCCGGCCCGCGCGGTTACGCCGCTGGGAAAACTTGGCCTTAGCCGACGGCGTCCGCGGCGAATGTGACGGCGATGAGGGCGCCGCGGCCGCCAGCGCCGCTGCCGATGGTCACGTTCGCGCCGTGGCCGACGGCGATTTCGTGGACGATGGCGAGGCCGAGGCCGCAGCCGTCGCCGCCGCAGCCGGGTACGCGGTAAAAACGGTCGAAGATGCGCCTGCGCTGATCCTCGGCGATGTCCGGCCCGTCGTCTTCGACCTCGACGAAAGGCCGCCCGGCACGCTTCCCGCAACGCACGGTCACCTGTCCGCCGACCGGCGTGTAAGCCAAGGCATTGTCGACAAGATTGACGAGCAGTTCACGCAGCAGCCAGAGAACGCCCTTGATTTCGACGGCCTCAAGTTCGAAACCCAGGTCGATGTTCCGTTCGATGGCCTTGTCGAGATGGCTGTCGGCCAGATGCTCGGCGACTTCGTCGAGTCGCACCGCCTGCCGCGGTATGGTCAGGCCCGCGCTGGGCTCGGCGCGGGCGAGCGCCAGCAATTGATGGGCGAGGTGGGCGATGCGGTTCAGCATCTCCAGCATTTGGGCAAGCCGCCGCTGGAGCGATGCCGCGTCGGCATCGCTGGTCGCGAGTTCGAGTTGAGACTTCAAGGCGGATAACGGCGTCTTGAGTTGATGCGCGGCATCCGAGAGGAAGCGCTCCTGGCCGGAGAGCGACTCGGTGAGCAGCGCAAACCGTCGATTGAGCGTCTCGATCAGCGGCCTGAGTTCCTTGGGGACGTCCTCCGTCGGTAACGGCGTCAGGTCGCGCGCCGGGCGGGCGGCGATATGGCCGCG
>DAIEEM010000115.1 GCA_027325905.1 Rhodocyclaceae bacterium | reverse complement strand
TGATACGGCTCCTGATCAGGTCCATGGTCGCGGCGCGGCCCCAGTCGCCGCCGTAGGTGCCCGACTGGCCGCCCTTCTCGCCGTCCTCGGCGGGACGGTTCAAGACGTCGAGGTTGTCCTCGATGGCGCCCATCCACGGCGCCATCTTCTCCTCTTCGCTGCCCGGCAGGAAGCCGATGTCCTCGCCCACCGGCACCGTGACGCGGGTGACGATGATCTCCGAATAGCGCTTGGTCTCCAGCGTCTGCGTCAGGGCCGAGGCCAGCGTCAGCAACGTTTTGCCGGTGCCGGCCTGGCCCAGCAGTGTGACGAAGTCGATCTCCGGGTCCATCAGCAGGTTGAGGGCGAAATTCTGCTCGCGGTTCCGCGCCGTGATGCCCCAGACGGCGTTCTTGGCATGACCGTAGTCGGTCAGCGTCGTCAATACGGCCTTCTTGCCGCTGCGCTCGCGCACGAAGGCGTAGAACGGCTTGTCGGCGGCGGCGCCGGCCTCGAGGTAGGCGAATTCGTTGACCAGCATGTCCGGGCACAGCGGTCCCTGCACCTGGTACCAAGTGCGGCCGTCCTCCTTCCACGACTTCATGTCCTTGCCGTGGGTGTCCCAGAAGTTGGGCGGCAGTTCCAGCGTGCCGGTGTAGAGGAGGTCCGTGTCCTCGAGCACCTTGTCGTTGAAGTAATCCTGCGATTCGAGGCCCAGCGCGCGGGCCTTGATGCGCATGTTGATGTCCTTGGACACCAGGATGACGTGGCGCTTCGGAAACACTTCGGTCAGGTGCTTGACGACGGCGATGATCTGGTTGTCCGCCTTGGCCGTCGGCAGGGACGAGGGCAGCACGCCGTTGATGGCCTCGGTCTGCAGGAACAGCCGGCCCGTGGCCAGTTCGTTGGAAGGCACGGCCAAGGCGATGCCGTTCTTGATGCCCTCCTCTTCGCCGCCGGAGACGATGTCGTCGAGGGTACGGCTGGCCTGGCGCGCGTTGCGGGCGACTTCCGACATGCCCTTCTTGTTGGCGTCGAGTTCCTCGAGCGTCATCATCGGCACGAAGACGTCGTGCTCCTCGAAGCGGTAGAGGCTCGTCGGGTCGTGCATCAGCACGTTGGTATCGAGGACGAAGAGCTTGGTGGCGGGCTTGGCGGAGCGCTTGGCGTTCATGGCGACCTCGGGCGGGGGGAACGGCTTCACGATAGCCATTGCCCCCGGCTTGCTGTCAGGGAAAGAGGCGGCGTATTTCGCGTCAATTCCGGGAAACTACAGTTATGCGACGGCCTTCAGTACGTCGGAGGCGTGGCCGTCGGCCTTGAGGGCACGCCATTCGCGGCGCAGCACGCCCGCGGCGTCGATGAGGAAGGTGCTGCGCTCGACGCCCTGCACGTCCTTGCCGTAGAGCTTCTTGGTCGTGATGACGCCGAAGAGGCGGCAGGCGGTTTCTTCGGTATCGGCGAGCAGGTCGAACGGCAGGCCCAGCTTGGCCTTGAAGCCTTCGTGGGACTTGATGCTGTCGCGCGAGATACCGACGACGACGCAGCCGAACTTGGCGAATTCGGCGTGCAGGTCGCGGAATTGGCCGGCTTCGGTGGTGCAGCCCGGCGTGTTGTCCTTGGGATAGAAATAGACGACGCAGGGCTTGCCGCGCTGCGCGGCGAGACGGAATTCCTTGCCGCCGGTGGCGGGCAGGGAGAAATCGGGGACGTCGAGTCCGACGAGCGAGACGGTCATGCGGCCTCCTTCAGATCGGCGAGGAATTCGGCACCTTGCAGCATCAGAGTGCCGGAGCGGCCGGGAAGTTCGCCGCGCACGATTTCGCAGCGCGGCAGGCGTGCGAGATCGATCTGGCCGGCGAGGTCGCCGAGCGACACGATCTCGTAGCCCTGCTCGCGCCACCCGGTCAGCAGGCGCTCCAGTACCGGCGCGAGCTTCATGCCCTCCAACTCGGCGTGCAGCGTGAATACGTGGTCGGCGGGCGCGGCGGTCAGTTCGAGCAGTCGTTCGTGCACGTTGTCGGCGGTGACGCCGTCGAGGCCGATCAGTTCGTCGAGCGTAGGCAGGGTGGTCGGCAGTTGCGGGCAGCGCACGATCTCGCCGTTCCAGACAGGTAGAAAAGGGTGGCTGCCGCGCGTGTCGGACGACCAGGCGAGGCCCAGGCGCTGGGTCAGGCGCAGCGCATGCACGTTCATTTGCCAGCCGGCGGCGCCGTGGCAGCGCGGTGCGGCGCCGAACACCTGTTCGTAGCGCGTCGCGGCCTTCTTCATCTGGTCCTCGGTCCACCCGGCGCCGGCCTTGTCGACGCCGTCCTGCCACTTGACGTGGTCCCAGCAATGGATGCCGGTCTCGTAGCCGGCGTCGCGCACGCCGCGCAGGATGTCGGCGCAGCGGCGGCCGATGTCCGGGCCGGGCAGCACTGTGCCGTACATCAGCGTCAGCAGCCCGTAGTGCGAGAGCACCGAGGTGCGGCCGACCTTCTTCATGAAGCCGGGCCGGAAGGCGCGCTTGATGGCGCGGCCGGTGTGGTCGGGGCCGAGCGAGAACAGGAAGGTGGCACCGGCATCGAAGCGGCGCAGGATGTCGACGAGCCGCGGCACGCCCGCCAGCGTGCCGCGATAGGTGTCGACGTCGATCTTTAACGCAAGCTTCGGCATCAATCCATCAGCTTGCGTGCTGCGGCGACGTCGCCGCGGTAGGCCTCGAAGATGCTGCGCAGCGCGGCTTCGAACGTCACCTTGGGCGCCCAGTCGAGATCGGCCATGGTGTTGGCGATCTTCGGTACGCGGTGCTGCGTGTCCTGGTAGCCCTTGCCGTAGTACTCGCCGGAAGTGGTTTCCAGCACCTTCACCTGGGCGACGCTGGCGGCGTATTCCGGGTACTGCTTGGCGAGGTCGAGCATCAGCGTCGCCAGTTCGCGGATCGAGTAATTGTTCTTCGGGTTGCCGATGTTGTAGATCTTGCCGGCGGCGATGCCGTCCTTGTTGTCGATGATCTTCATCAGCGCGTCGATGCCGTCGGAGACATAGGTGAAGGAGCGCTTCTGCGCGCCGCCGTCGACGAGCTTGATCGGCTCGCCGCGCACGATGTGGCCGAGGAACTGGGTGATGACGCGCGAGCTGCCTT
>DAIEEM010000088.1 GCA_027325905.1 Rhodocyclaceae bacterium | reverse complement strand
GACAAGGTCATACCGCTCTACTACGACCGCGGCCCGATGGGCTATTCGCCGGGCTGGGTGAAGATGGCGAAGAACTCCATCGCCAGCATCACGCCGCGCTTCAACTCGGCGCGCATGCTCGGCGAATACATCGGCAAGTTCTACACGCCGGCGGCGCGGCAATGGCACCGCCACGGCGCCGGCGATTTCGCCGGCGCCCGCACGCTGGCGGCGTGGAAGGAGAAAGTGCGCGGCGCCTGGCCGAAAGTCTCGCTGCGCCGCATCGACAATCCGCAGCGCCGCATCCCCTTCGGCGAAAAGATCGGTTTCGAGGTGGCGGTGCGCCTCGACGGCCTCACCGCGGCCGACATCACCGTGGAACTGCTGTTCGGCCGGCCCAACGCCAACATCCACTCGCGCCCGCCGCGCCACTTCCGCCTCGAATACAAGGGGCCGCTCGCCGACGGCGAGAGCCTCTTCGCCCTCGACCTGACGCCGGAGGTGTGCGGCAAGATCGAGTACCGCATCCGCGCTTTCCCGTCCCACGACCTGCTGACGCATCCGTTCGAGATGGGGATGATGCTATGGCTGTAGCCGTGAACTCCGCGGCGTGGCGGACGCTCGCCGCCCACGCGCAGGCGCCGCAGCCGCACTTGCGCGAACGCTTCGCCGCCGATCCGCAGCGTTTCCAGCATTTGTCCGCCACCTGGAACGACTGGCTGCTCGACTATTCGAAGCAGCGCATCGACGCGGCGACCCTGCCGTTGCTCCGCGCCCTCTGGCAGGCGGCGGACGTGCCGGGCTGGATCGCGCGCATGCGCGGCGCCGAGGCCATCAACCACACCGAGGGCCGCGCCGCGCTGCACGTCGCCCTGCGCCACGGCAAGGGTCCGTTCCTGCACAACGGCCGCGACGTCATGCCCGGCGTGCGTACCGTGCTCGACAAGATGGAGCGCTTCGTCGACGCCATCCACGGCAGCCATTGGCGCGGCGCCACCGGCGAGCCGATCGGCGACATCGTCAACATCGGCATCGGCGGCTCCGACCTCGGCCCGCGCATGGCGACCCAGGCGCTCGCCGCCTATCGCCACCCCGGCGTGCGCGTCCATTACGTCGCCAACCTCGACGGCGCCGACCTGGCCACCGTGCTGGACGGCCTGGCGCCGCGCACCACGCTGTTCGTCGTCGCCAGCAAGACCTTCACGACGCAGGAAACGATGCAGAACGCCTACTCGGCGCGCGCGTGGCTGACGCGCGAGCTCGGCGAGGCGGCCGTCGCCCGCCACTTCGTCGCCGTGTCGACCAATCTCGCCGAGGTCGCGCGTTTCGGCATCGACGCCGACAACGTTTTCGAATTCTGGGACTGGGTCGGCGGCCGCTTTTCGCTGTGGTCGGCCATCGGCCTGCCGCTGGCGCTGGCCGTCGGCTTCAAGCATTTCCGCGAACTGCTGGCGGGCGCCCACGCCATGGACGAGCACTTTTTCGACGCCCCCGTCGGCGAGAACCTGCCCGGCCTGTTGGCGCTGATCGAGATCTGGAACACCGACTTCCTCGGCGCCGGCAACCGCGCGCTGCTGCCCTACAGCCAGTCGCTGGCGCTGCTGCCGCGCTACCTACAGCAGCTCGAGATGGAATCCAACGGCAAGCCGGTCGACCGCCAGGGCAAGCCGCTGCAATGTCCCGTCGCGCCGGTGCTCTGGGGCGAAGCCGGCACCAACGGCCAGCATGCCTTCTACCAGTTGATCCACCAGGGCGGCCGGCTCGTGCCCTGCGAATTCATCGCCATGCGCGAGCCCGACTACGCCCTGCCCGGCCATCACGACAAGCTGCTCGCCAACTGCTTCGCGCAGTCCGAAGCGCTGATGCGCGGCAAGACCATCGACGAGGTACGTGCCGAGATGCAGGCCAGCCACATCCCGGAGTCCGTGGTCGCCTTCCTGGCTCCCTACAAGGTCTTCGCCGGCAACCAGCCGTCGACCACCCTGCTGCTGCCGCGTCTCGACCCGCACAACCTCGGCGCCCTG
>DAIEEM010000059.1 GCA_027325905.1 Rhodocyclaceae bacterium | reverse complement strand
CATGACGGTGGTCGGCGCCGGCGCGGCGAAATGCTTGGCGATGCGGATTTTCTCTTCACCCTCGCTGATTTCGAGTTCGGAGATGCCCGAATTCTGGACGAGGTCGATCAAGGTCTTGAGTTTTCTGAGATCCATTTTTGTTCCCTGCGTTTGCGGGCGCGTGCGCCCGATGCCGCTTAGGACCGGCGGATGCGGGCCAGCGCCGCGTCTAGGGCCAGTTCGTAGCCCTGGGCGCCGAAGCCGCAAATCACGCCGACGGCAATGTCGGAAAAGTACGAGTGTTGGCGGAAAGCTTCCCGCGCGTGGATATTGGAAAGATGCACTTCGATGAACGGGATGGCCACGCCGGCCAGGGCGTCGCGCAAGGCGATGCTGGTGTGGGTGTAGCCGCCGGGGTTGATGACGATGAATTCGATACCCTCGACAGCGGCCGCCTGGACGCGGTCGATGAGTTCGCCTTCGCTGTTGCTCTGGTAGCTCTCGATCTGCACGCCCGCGGCCCGGCCGCGGGCTTCCATTGCCGCGTGTATGTCGCCAAGCGTCCGGTGGCCGTAGATTTCGGGTTCGCGCCGCCCCAGGAGATTGAGGTTGGGGCCATGCAGGATGAGGATGCGCGGAGCGCGGGCGTCCTCCGAAGAGGTCTTTTGTCGGCTGGTTTGCTTGGACATAGGCGCTAGTTTGCCGCAAATGGGTGCAACTTGTCCAGTAGGGCTATATCCTTGGCCGTGTCGGGCGGCTACTTCAGCAGTGCGGCGACGGCCTCGAGGCGGGCGCGTGAGGGCGCCCGTCCGGTATGCGGATTGCGCTGCTGCCTGCGTTCCGCGATGTAGGGATAGATCGAAAGCCGAACGGGGATGCCGTCCCAGTCGAGGCTGAGCTGCGCCTCCGGGCTGTCCGGACGATTGCGCATGTTCTCGTCTGGATCGTAGGCGATATTGCGAGATAGCAGCGCGATCTCGACATCTTTCGCGCTGTCGGCATAGAGGTCGATTTCCACGCCGGCGTAGCGGCCCGCCGTGCCGTCGAGTACGGCGCCGGTAAGGTAAGGGCGAAACTCGGCCAGGAGTTCCATAACTTCCACCGCGGTCTGCCGGAGCGCATGCAACCGCTGCGGCTGCTCGTCGTCCTGGTATAGCGATTGGTAGGCGCGCAACTCGGCCTCGATCTCCTCATTCGTCGGTAGGGCTTCCGCGTCGCTTGCCCCCAATGTCTTGGTGGCCTTGCGCTTGGCGTAGCCGTAATCGGAGATGCCCTCTTCGGCCATCAGGCGGGCGGCGACGCTGGCGATTTCGCGGCGCAGGGAGTTGCCGGCGACAGGAGGCTTGCGGCGGGGCATGGCGACGAATGGGCGCGAGGCCTTCGGTTAGAATCCCCGTCCATTATTGCACGCTGGGCGTTACATGCACATTCACATCCTCGGCATCTGCGGGACGTTCATGGGAGGCGTCGCGCTCCTGGCGCGCGCCGACGGCCATCGCGTCACCGGCTGCGACGCCAATGTCTATCCGCCGATGAGCACCCAACTCGAAGAGCAGGGCATCGGCCTGGTCGAGGGTTACGGTGCCGACCAGACGGCGCTGGCACCAGACCTCTACGTCGTCGGCAACGCGATTTCGCGCGGCAACCCGCTACTGGAGGAAATCCTCGACCGCAATCTGCCCTATGTCTCGGGGCCGCAGTGGCTGGCCGACAACATCCTGCGCGGACGCTGGGTGCTGGGGGTGGCGGGCACTCACGGCAAGACGACGACGACCTCGCTGCTCGCCTGGATACTCGAAGACGCCGGGCTCAATCCGGGCTTCCTCGTCGGCGGCGTACCACAGAACTTCGGGGCGTCGGCGCGGCTGACCGATTCGCCGTTCTTCGTCATCGAGGCCGATGAATACGACACGGCTTTTTGCGACAAGCGCTCGAAGTTCGTGCATTACCGTCCGCGGACGGCGATCCTTAATAATCTCGAGTTCGATCATGCAGACATCTTCTCCGATCTTGCGGCCATCGAGACGCAATTTCACCATCTTGTGCGTACTTTACCGGCCCATGGCCTGATCGTCGTCAACGGCCGGGAAGCGTCGCTGAAACGGGTGCTGGCGCGCGGCTGCTGGACGCCGGTGGAGTGGTTCGATGTCGCCGACGGCTGGCAAGCCGGCGAGCCCGATGACGACGGCCGCTTCGAAGTGAGCCAGGCCGGCGCGAGCGTCGGCAGCGCGCAGCTCGAACTGCTTGGCGCCCATAACCGCGCCAACGCCCTGGCGGCGCTGGCGGCCGCCCGCCATGCCGGCGTGCCGGTCGACGTCGGGCTCCAGGCGCTCGGCCGCTTCAAGGGCATCAAGCGCCGCCTCGAAGTGCGCGGCACGGTGCGGGGCGTGACGGTGTACGACGATTTCGCCCATCACCCGACCGCGATCGCCGTCACGATTGCGGGCCTGCGCAAGAAAATCGGTCCGGGGCGGATTCTCGCCGTCCTCGAGCCGCGTTCGAACACGATGAAACTCGGCACGATGAAGGCGCAACTGCCAAGCAGCCTGGCCGAAGCCGATCAAGTGTTCTGCTATGCCAAGCATCTGGGCTGGGACGCCGGCGAAGCGCTGGCGCCGATGGGAGCCAAAGCCCGGAGTTTCGACGACCTCGACGTGCTGGTGTCTGCAATTGTCGACGCAGCGCACCCCGGCGATCAAGTCCTGGTCATGAGCAACGGCGGCTTCGGCGGCATCCACGACAAGCTGCTGGCTGCGCTGAACAAAAACGGGCAGCCGTAGCTGCCCGTTCGGCGCGAAAGAAATCCAACACCGCCTAGGCGGCGGCCAGCGCGCCCTTCATCTTCTGCAGCGCCTTGGCTTCGATCTGGCGAATGCGTTCGGCGGAAACGCCGTATTCGGCGGCCAGTTCGTGCAGGGTCGCGGCTTCTGCGCCGTCTTCGACCAGCCAGCGGCGCTGAACGATGGTGCGGCTGCGTTCGTCGAGGCCTTCCAGGGCGGAACGCAAGCCTTCGCTTTCCAGGCGGTCGCGTTCCTTGCGTTCGATGATGGCGGTCGGCTCTATGCTTCGGTCGGCGGCCAGATAGGCGATGGGCGCATAGCGCTCGTCTTCGTCGTCGGAGATCGGCTCCAGTGAAACGTCGGCGCCCGTCAGTCGGGTTTCCATTTCAACGACTTCGTGAGGCTTGACGCCGAGGGTCTTGGCCATCGCCGCGACTTCGGCGGCACCCAGCGTACCCAGGCCCTGTTTCATGCTGCGCAGGTTGAAGAACAGCTTGCGCTGGGCCTTGGTGGTGGCGATCTTGACCAGCCGCCAGTTCTTGAGGACGTATTCGTGAATCTCGGCCTTGATCCAGTGCATGGCGAAAGACACCAAGCGCACGCCGCGTTCGGGATCGAAGCGCTTGACCGCCTTCATCAGGCCGATGTTGCCTTCCTGAATCAGATCGGCGTGGGGCAGGCCATAACCCATGTAGCCGCGGGCCACGGCGATCACCAAGCGCAAATGCGAGAGCACCAACTGGCGCGCGGCGTCAAGGTCGCCTTCGTCGCGCAACCTGCGCGCCAACGACACCTCCTCGGCTTCGGTGAGCATTGGCACGCGGTTGGCCGCCTGGATATAGGCCTCCAGGCTGCCCGCGGTGGACGGCATCGCGAATTGGGGAAGCATCAGGGCATTGCTCATATGAAGAATCCTCCTTCAGGCCAAATATTAGCACTCGGCGGGTATGAGTGCCAATAATGCCCTGAGTTCCCGACAAAATCAATCAGGTTATGAAGGATGCCGAGCGGGCTTTCTCTTAGCAGGCGCAGTTCCCCGCACGCCCGCATAGTTCCGGAAGCCTGAGCGTCGAGCGCACGGTTTGCCGCGTGCCGTCGAACAGCACGTCGAAACGGCTCGCCTCCTGCCATACGTCGCAGTACCGCCATTCCCAGGCCAGTTCGTCGCGCGCCGGGTAATATACGGTCCATGGCGCGTAAGACGGCCCGATTGCGTGCAATACCTGCTCTTGCGTCATACCTGGCTTGATCAGGGCGAAATGATCCTCGTCCAGTGCGTTCTCGATTCGTTCGAGCCTGCCCGCCGGGTCGAGCAACACCATCCACGTCTGATATCCCATCGGTCCGTGCGGATAGGCGAGATGCGTCCGCTCTTGGTCGTCGCGCCAACTCAGCGCCGGGGCGCCCATGGTTCGTTCGACGTCGGCGAGATCGGATTTGCCGGGCGTCAGGCCGCCAAAAGCGGTGCAACCGCCGAGCACCAGGACAAGGAACGCCGCCAGTCGCCGGTCCATGATGGATGCCGAATCAGCCGTTCACGGTGCGCACCCAGGCCGGCACAATCTGGCGCTGGGATGCGGCGCCGCGCGCCGCGTCGGCGAGATCGACGACGAAAGCCTGCGCCTTATCCCCGACCGCGGCGACGATGTTGGTTACCAGTGCCATATCCTGCTCCCGCGATGGTTTCGGTCTTCAAAGTAGCACGGATCGACGGCGACCCCATGAACTCCGCGGCCCGGCGGGCCTGCCCCGAATCTAGAGCCTCTTCTCATTCAGTCGGCGAATACGTCGCCTGAATGGAAAATATCGGTAAGCGGATACCGTGCCCACGCAATGCCCAGAATTAGACGATAAAGAGTCGCCGTGAGTTCAGACTAGGATGATCGGGCAGTTCAAATATCTGTGGCTTAAATGCGCGTCACTAACGGCTTCCCATGGACCCGGAATCCGACGCCCAATGCAAACCGACACCGACAGCCGACAGGCTCAACCGCGGGTCTTGCGCCCTGCCTGCTTCTGTATCACGCGTTCGCGCGCCGCGGTGCCGCCGGCTTTTTCGACGATGGTGTCGAGCGCATCGTCGAGCGTTGGCCGGTCTTCGCGGAAGTAGAGTCCGATCGCCGGCGTCGAGTCGTTCATGGCTTCGCGCAGCGCGCCGAGCTTGTCGCTCGGGTCGTGGTCGGCCGGCAGTTCGCGTATTTTCGTCCCCAGATTGACGTAGGTGCGATGCGTCTTGTCGAAGGTGACGCAGGGAGAAATGATGTGCAGGTAGGAAAAGCCGCGATGGGCAAGCGCCGCGGCGACCATGCGGCGCAGATGCTCGGGCTTGCCGGCATAGGACTGGCCGACCCAGGTCGCGCCGTAGGACAGCAGCAGCATCAGCGGATTGATCGGCCGGTCGGTGTTGTCGTAGGGCGAGGTCGTGGTGCGGAACCCGGTCGCCGAGGTCGGCGAGGTCTGGCCCTTGGTGAGGCCGTAGATGCCGTTGTCGAACAGCAGGTAGGTGATGTTGAGGTTGCGGCGCGCGGCATGGGGCACATGGCCGCCGCCGATGGCGAAGCCGTCGCCGTCGCCGCCGACCGCCACGACCGTCAGCGCCGGGTTGGCGGTCTTCACGCCCGTGGCTACCGGCAGCGCGCGGCCGTGCAGCGTGTGCATGCCGTAGGCGTTCATGAAGAACGGGAAGCGCGACGAGCAGCCGATGCCCGAGACTATCACCGCGTCTTCATAGGGCACGCACTGCTCGCACAAAGCGGCGGCCACCGCGTCGACGATGGCGAAGTAGCCGCAGCCCGGACACCAGGTCGGCAGCGCCTTGGAGCGGTAGCCGAGGCGGCCGCTGTCCTCGACTTCCTTGAGTTTTTCTTCGAGATAGACCGGTCGAATGTCGCCCATCGCATGTTTCCTTTTCAAGCAGCCTGCTGTGCCGGGGTGCGCCCGGCCAGACGGCGGATTTCCGCCAGGATTTCGCCCACTTCCATCGGTTCGCCGGTGACGCGCGCCAGCCGGGTGACCGGCCGCGCGACATGGGCTTGCAGGATGCCCGCGAACTGTCCCTGGTAGTTGAGCTCCGGCACCAGCGTGGCGCCGGCATCGGCCATGAAGGCCGCCACGACCTCGGTCGGGAACGGCGAAATCATCACTACCTTCAGCGCCGCGCAGCGTATGCCTTCCTCGCGCGCCAGGATCATCGCCTCCAGCGCCTCGCCGAAGGTCGAACCCCAGGCGACGATGCCGACATCCACCGGTCCGGCGTCGCCGAAGCGCTTGTAAGCCGTGAAGTCGGGATGTTTGAGGGCGGCCTTGAGCTTCTCGTGGCGCTTGCGGCTCATCGCCGTGTGCATCGCCGACTGGTCGTTGGGGCGGCCCAGTTCGTTGTGTTCCAGGCCGGTGGCGATATGCATGCCGCCCGCCTGGCCGGGAATGCTGCGTGGGCTGATGTGCTCGTCCGTGAGCGCATAACGCTTGAACCCGGCCGCCTTGCCGCCGCGCGTGTCGGCGTAGCGGTTCATGTCGGCCTCGAAAGGCGGCTGCGCCGGGAAGGGCACGGTCTCGTAGCGGTTGGACAGGTAAAGATCGAGCAGGACGATCACCGGCGTCTGGTAGGCCTCGGCCATTTCGAAGGCCTTGCCGCCGCAGCGGTAGCAGCCCTCGACGTTGGTCGGCGCGATGACGATGCGCGGCGCGTCGCCGTGGCCGCCGTAGACGGCCATGTTGAGGTCCGACTGCTCGGTCTTGGTCGGCATCCCGGTCGACGGCCCGCCGCGCTGGGAAACGAATACCACGCTGGGAACTTCGGCGATGACGCCCAGGCCGAGCATTTCCGCCATCAGCGCGAGTCCCGGGCCGGAAGTCGCGGTGGCCGTGCGCGCACCGGTGAAGCCGGCGCCGATGGTGGCGGCGATGGCCGAAATTTCGTCTTCGGTCTGCAGCAGGCGCGTGCCGTGCTTGGGCATCTCGCTCGCCAGGCGTTCCATGATCGAAGTGGCCGGCGTGATCGGATAGCCGAAGAAGTTGTCGATGCCGGCATCGAGCGCGCCGCGCACCACGGCGGCGTTGCCGCTGATCATCTCGACCGTGGCGCCGCCGTCCTTTGCCGGCGGCGGGCCGAAGGCGACATCGTCGAGGCGGAACCACCGTGCCCCTTCCTCGTAGCCGGCGCGCAACGCCGCTTCGTTCTTCTTCGCCACGTCCGCCTTGCTCTTGAACTTGCTGTTGAGCGCGCGCAGGAAAGGCTCGACCGGCAACCGGAACAGGCCGGCGATGTAGCCGAGGACGACGATGTTGCGCGAGCGCGCCGAGCCGGTGCTCTTCTCGGAAAGTTCGCGCAGCGGGGGGTTGTAGGGGATCTGGCCCGGATCGATGTGGGCGCTGATGTGGGTGCCTTCGGCCAGCGGTCCGACCGAGCCGCCTTCGTAGATGACGGCGCCCCATTCGCGCGCCTCATTGACGTGGGGAATGGCATGGCTGTCGTCGAGGGACACCAGCACGTCCGACTGCGGCTTGAGCGAGTAAGCCTGCTCGTCGGTGGCGCGCAGGCGCGCGATGCACTTGCCGAAGCCGCGGATCTCCGGCGGATAGACGTCGAAACTGATGACGCGGTAGCCGAATTCCGCCATGGCGCGGCGCAGGATGTCGCCGGCAGCGATGGTGCCGTCTCCCGCGGAGCCGACGATGGCGATCTGGATGTCGGTGCTCATTACTGATACTCCCAAAACGGCGACTGGATTTTTCCGTCAGCGGTGAGGCGCAGGGTTTCGTCCTGGGTCGGCACCCAGGGTTCGTTGGCTCCCGTGATGTTGCGGGCGGCGAGCTCGCCCATGGCGCGCACGTTCTTCCAGCCGTGGTAGAAGCAGTAGCGCCGCTCCTTGTCTGTCCATATCTGGCAGACATCGCCGGCGGCATAGATGTTCTCGTTGGTGGTGCGCAGGTTCGGGGTGACCAGCAATCCGCGTTCGATATCGACGCCGGAACCGAGCATGAAATCGAGCGACGGGGCGATGCCGAAGAAGGGCATGACGACGTCGCCGGCGAGTTCGGAACCGTCCTGGAAGGTGATCTTCCGCGGCGACAAGCCCTTGGCGCCGGCTTCGA
>DAIEEM010000054.1 GCA_027325905.1 Rhodocyclaceae bacterium | reverse complement strand
CTCGATTAGGAGCGAGGGATTTTAAGTCCCTTGTGTCTACCAATTTCACCATCCGGGCATGATCGCAACATCTCGCTGCTGCGAACTTGGAGGCGCGAGCCGGAATCGAACCGACGTCAACGGCTTTGCAGGCCGCTGCATAACCACTCTGCCATCGCGCCCCGGTGGTGGCTGGGATTTGAAACAAAAGGGGGAAAGCATCGCTTTCCCCCGGAATTCTGGAGCGGGAGAAGAGTCTCGAACTCTCGACCTCAACCTTGGCAAGGTTGCGCTCTACCAACTGAGCTACTCCCGCAGAACGGAGGCGAATTATAGCGTCCCGCCGTATCGTGTCAACGCTTTCGCGCGCTTTTCTCGCAACGATGTCATGGCATCAATATCGATCGTTGGCGCGCGCCAGGATCGCCGGCCAGGCCCGCCGCAAATAGTAGGCCATCGACCACAGCGTCAAGATGGCGGCGGCATAAATCAGCCAGGTACCGAGAATCTGCGGTGCCAGCGGACCGAGCGGATCGTGGAACAGCAACAGCGGAATCGCGGTCATTTGCGCCGTCGTCTTGAGCTTGCCGATGAACGAGACGGCGACGCTCTTCGCCGCGCCGATCTTGGCCATCCACTCGCGCAGCGCCGAGATGGTGATCTCGCGCCCGATGATGACGAAGGCGACGATGGCATCGACGCGATCGAGCTGCAGCAGCACGGCCAGCGCGGCTGCCACCATCAGCTTGTCGGCGACGGGATCGAGGAAGGCGCCGAAGGCCGAGGTCTGGCCCAGCTTGCGCGCCAGCCAGCCGTCGAACCAGTCCGTGACGGCGGCGATGGCGAAGAACACCGTCGCCGCGACATTGCGCTCCGACTCGGACATCCACGCCGACGGCACGTAGAAGACGCCGACGACGAGCGGAATCATCAGGATGCGCGCCCAGGTGAGCTGGTTGGGTAGGCTGAACAACATCGTCTCGGTCGTCTCAGTGCAATGCGGTGTAAATATCTTCAGCCAGCTTGCGGCTGATCCCCTCGACGCGGCGGATGTCCTCCACCGTCGCCGCCATGACGCCGTCCAGCCCCCCGAAATGCGCCAGCAGCTTGCGGCGCCGCGCCGGTCCGATGCCGGGCACGTCCTCGAGCTTCGAGCGGCCGCGGACCTTGGCGCGCCGGGCGCGATGGCCGGCGATGGCGAACCGATGCGCTTCGTCGCGGATTTCCTGGATCAGGTGGAAGCCGGCATTGTCCGGCGCCAATTGTAGCGGCTCGGCGCGGCCATGGACGAAAAGCGTCTCCAGGCCGGGCTTCCTTTCCTCGCCCTTGGCGACGCCGACCGTGGCGAGATGGTCGAGGTTGAGTTCCGCAAGCACTTCGCGCGCCACGCGATGCTGGCCCTTGCCGCCGTCGATGAGGATGAGTTCGGGCGCCACGCTCTCGCCGGTCGCCACCTTCTCGTAGCGCCGCGTCAACGCCTGGCGCATGGCGGCGTAGTCGTCGCCCGGCTCGATGCCGGCGATGTTGAAGCGGCGATAGTCGCTCTTCTTCATGGCGCCGTCGACGCAAACGACGCACGACGCCACCGTCCCCTCGCCCATGGTGTGGCTGATGTCGAAGCACTCGATGCGCGCAGGCAGATCGGCCAGGTCGAGCGCCGCGCGCAGCGCTTCCAGCCGTCCGCCGGCGCGCACCTTGGCGTGGCGGCGCGAGACGATGGCAAGCTCCGCATTCTTTTCCGCCATGGCGAGCCAGGCGCGCTCCATTTCGTTCTTCGGCGCGCCGACGGCAACCTTCTTGCCGGCGAACACGGCAGCGGCGTCGTCGCCGATTTCCGCGCCGAGGATCAGACGCGCCGGTGGCGGATGCTCGAGATAATGCTGGGCGACGAATGCGGCTAGCCCTTCCGCCGGATCCGCCTGGCTTTCCCCCGCCTTGGGGAAGAAGGCGCGGTCGCCTAGGTGCAGGCCGCCGCGCGCCATAGCCAGGTTCACGCAGAGCTCGCCGTGGGCGACCGCGGCGGCGAGGATGTCGGCATCCTCCTCGCGCGTCGAACTGACGTACTGGCGGTGCAGTACCGCTTGCAGCGCGCGCACCTGGTCGCGCAGCGCTGCGGCTTCCTCGAAGCGCAGCGCCGCGGCCGCTTCCTGCATCTGCGCCGTCAGCCGCTCGACGACCTCGCCGTGACGCCCGCGCAGGAACAGCTCGGCCATGCGCACGTCGCGCGCATATTCCTCGGCCGACACCAGGCCGACGCACGGTCCCTTGCACAGGTGGATCTGGTGCAGCAGGCAGGGCCGCGAGCGGTGCGCGAACACCGCGTTCTCGCAGGTGCGCAGCAGGAAGGTCTTCTGCAGCAGCAGCAGGCTCTCGCGCACGGCGCTGCCGCTGGGGAACGGTCCGAAGTAGCGGCCCTTCCTGTCGAAGGCGCCGCGGTGTAACGCCAGGCGCGGCACTTCGTCG
>DAIEEM010000045.1 GCA_027325905.1 Rhodocyclaceae bacterium | reverse complement strand
TTCGGGTTGGGGAAAATAATGCCGCCGTTGGGCCGGGCGTAATCGGCGACGCGCAGCGCCAGGCCGTCGTCGAGCGGTACCGTCGCGTAGGCGATGCCGTAAAGGCCGCAGTAGACCGGGTAGAAGCTGTAGGTGATGTCGGGAAACAGGATGGGCTGCTCATGCTTGAGCAGCGCGAGGAAGATGTGCGCCAGCACCTCGTCCGAGCCGTTGCCGACGAAGACTTCCTGCGCCGTCACGCCGCAACGGGCGGCGACAGCGTCCTTCAGCCGCTCGGCATTCGGGTCGGGGTAGAGCCGCAAGCCGTCGCCGATCTCGGCCGCCATCGCGGCGAGCGCCTGCTTCGAGGGGCCGTAGGGATTCTCGTTGGTGTTGAGCTTGACGAGGTTGGCGAGCTTGGGCTGTTCGCCCGGAACGTAGGGGGTAAGGCCGTTTACGACGGCGCTCCAGTATGGGCTCATAAACGAAAACCGGTGATGACCGCTTGGGTCGAAATGGTATCATGCGCACTCCATCATCCCGATGTACCAAGACGATGCGCTCGGCCTTCGTTCAACGCAATACGCTGGAGACGCAGATCAGCGTCCGGCTCGACCTCGACGGCAGCGGCAAGTCCAAGCTGGCCACGGGCGTCGGCTTCCTCGACCACATGCTCGACCAGATCGCCCGCCATGGCTTGATCGATCTCGACATCGAGGCGAAGGGCGATCTCCACATCGATGCGCACCACACGGTCGAGGACATCGGCATCACGCTGGGTCAGGCGCTGGCCCAGGCTTGGGGCGACAAGAAGGGCCTGCGCCGCTACGGCCACGCCTACGTGCCGCTCGACGAGGCGCTGACGCGCGTCGTCGTCGACCTGTCGGGCCGTCCCGGCCTGGTGTTCGCGGTGCCTTTCACGCGGCCGACCATCGGCGAGTTCGACGTCGACCTGGTGCGCGAATTCTTCCAGGGTCTCGTCAATCACGCCGCCATCACCGTGCATATCGACGGCCTGCGCGGCGACAACAGCCATCACCAGGCCGAGACGGTGTTCAAGGCCTTCGCCCGCGCCCTGCGCATGGCGGTGGAAACCGATCCGCGCGCCGGCGGCGTGCCCTCGACCAAGGGATCGCTCTAACTCCTCTGCTATGACCACCGTCGCTGTCGTTGACTACGGCATGGGCAACTTGCGGTCGGTGGCGAAAGCCATCGAGCATGTGGCGCCCGCCGCCCGTATCCTGGTGACCGCCGACCCCGCCGCGGTGGCGGCGGCCGACCGCGTCGTCGTGCCAGGCCAGGGGGCGATGCCCGACTGCATGCGCGAACTGGCGGCGCGCGGCCTCGCCGCCGCCGTCGTCGACGCCGCCCGCGACAAGCCCTTCCTCGGCATTTGCATCGGCCTGCAGATGCTGTTCGAACACAGCGAAGAGGGCGACGTCGCCGGACTTGCCATCCTGCCTGGCCGCGTGCGCCGCTTCCCGCAGGACGTCATGGCGGCGCAGAGCCTCAAGGTGCCGCACATGGGCTGGAACGAAGTGTCCCATGCCGAACGGCATCCGCTCTGGGCCGGCATCGACGACGGCGCGCGCTTCTATTTCGTCCATAGCTATTATGTCGAGCCGGCTACGCCCGAGGCCATCGCCGGGTCGACCGTCTATGGCCTGCCCTTTACCAGTGCGGTGGCGCGCGCTAACATCTTCGCCACTCAATTCCATCCCGAGAAAAGTGCCCAGGCCGGCTTGCGCCTGTTGGCCAATTTCATGGAGTGGAAACCTTCCTGATGCAAACTCTTCCGGCCAACGGCTGACTTTCGACCCCTTCCGACTATGCTGCTGATTCCTGCAATCGACCTCAAGGACGGCCATTGCGTGCGCCTCAAGCAAGGCGCCATGGACGATGCGACCGTGTTTTCCGAAGACCCCGCGGCCATGGCCCGGCACTGGATCGACCAGGGCGCCAAGCGCCTGCATCTCGTCGACCTCAACGGCGCCTTCGCCGGCAAGCCGAAGAACGAGGCGGCGATCAAGGCCATCCTCAAGGAAGTTGGCGACGAGATTCCCGTCCAGCTCGGCGGCGGCATCCGCGATCTCGACACCATCGAGCGCTGCCTCGACGACGGCATTTCCTACGTCATCATCGGCACCGCGGCGGTGAAGAACCCCGGCTTCCTGCACGATGCCTGCGGCGCCTTTCCCGGCCACATCATCGTCGGCCTCGACGCCAAGGAAGGCAAGGTCGCCGTCGATGGTTGGTCGAAGATGACCGGCCACGACGTCGTCGACCTGGCGAAGAAGTTCGAGGACTACGGCGTCGAAGCCGTCATCTACACCGACATCGGCCGCGACGGCATGATGAACGGCGTCAACGTCGATGCCACCGTGAAACTGGCCCAGGCCTTGAAGATTCCGGTCATCGCCAGCGGCGGCATCGCCTGCCTCAAGGACATCCAGGCGCTGTGCGACGTCCAGGACGAGGGCATCATGGGCGCCATCACCGGCCGCGCCATCTACGAGGGCAAGCTCGACTTCCGCGCGGCCCAGGCCGAGGCGGACAAGCGTTCAGGCCGCTGAGGGGCGGATATATGGCCCCCCACGCTCACTTTGGTTCGCTGCCCCCCCACGGGGGGCGCATGCCCCCTTGGGGCGGCCCGGCGAGGGCATAGCCATGCTCGCCAAACGCATCATTCCCTGTCTCGACGTCAGCGCCGGCCGCGTGGTCAAGGGCGTCAATTTCGTTTCCTTGCGCGATGCCGGCGACCCGGTCGAGGTCGCCCGCCGCTACGACGAGCAGGGCGCCGACGAAATCACCTTCCTCGACATCACCGCCAGCTCCGACGAGCGCGACATCATCCTGCACATCGTCGAGGCTTGTGCGGAACAAGTCTTCATTCCGCTGACCGTCGGCGGCGGCGTGCGCAAGGTCGACGACGTGCGCCGCCTGCTCAATGCCGGCGCCGACAAGGTCAGCATGAACACGGCGGCGGTCAATAACCCCGAGCTCGTCGCCGAGGCGTCGGGCAAGGTCGGCTCGCAATGCATCGTCGTCGCCATCGACGCCAAGCAGACCAGCCCAGGCAAGTGGGAAGTGTTTACCCACGGCGGCCGCAAGAACGTCGGCCTCGACGCCATCGAATGGGCCCAGCGGGTGGCGGCGCTCGGTGCCGGCGAAATCCTGCTGACCAGCATGGACCGCGACGGCACCAAGAACGGTTTCGACCTCCAGCTCACGCGCGCCGTGGCGGACGCGGTGAGCATCCCCGTCATCGCCAGCGGCGGCGTCGGCAATCTCCAGCACCTGGCCGACGGCGTCAGCGAGGGCCGCGCCGATGCCGTGCTCGCCGCCAGCATCTTTCACTACGGCGCATATACTGTGCGGCAGGCGAAGGAATACATGCGCGCGCGCGGAATCGAGGTAAGACTGTAATGTCGAGCAAATGGCTGAACGAGGTGAAATGGGACGAACAGGGCCTGGTGCCCGCCATCGCCCAGGACGCGCAGACCGGCGAAGTGCTGATGTTCGCCTGGATGAACCGCGAGGCGCTGGAAAAGACCGCCGAGAGCGGGCAGGCCGTATATTGGTCGCGCTCGCGCCGCAAGCTCTGGCACAAGGGCGAAGAGTCGGGCCACTTCCAGAAAGTGCTGGAAATGCGCACCGATTGCGACAAGGACGTCGTCCTGCTCAGGATCGAGCAGGTTGGCGGCATCGCCTGCCACACCGGGCGCCGCAGTTGCTTCTTCAACCAGCTTGAAGCCAAGGGCTGGCGGGACGTCGAGCCGGTCTTGAAGGATCCCAAGGAGATTTACAAGTGATAGATCTCGAAGTCATCCATCGCGTCCAGCAGACGCTGGAGGAGCGCAAGGGTGCGGCGCCCGATTCCTCCTACGTCGCCAGCCTCTACGCCAAGGGCACCGACGCCATCTGCAAGAAAGTCGCCGAGGAAGCCGCCGAAGTCATCATTGCCGCCAAGGATGGCGACCGCCTGCACCTGGTGCGGGAAGTCTGCGACCTCTGGTTCCATAGCCTCGTGCTGATGAGCCATTTCGAGATCGGCGTCGACGACATCATGGTCGAGTTCCGCCGCCGCGAGGGCATCTCCGGCATCGACGAGAAGAAATCGAGAACCCGGCAATGAGCGACTGCCTCTTCTGCAAGATCGCCCGCGGCGAAATTCCATCGAAGAAAGTCTATGAGGACGAGGACGTTTTCGCCTTCCACGACATCAATCCGCTGGCGCCGGTACATTTCATGATCGTCCCGAAGCGGCATATCGCCAATCTCTACGATGGCGACATGAGCCATCAGGCGGTGCTCGGCAAGATCCTCGGCAAGGCCGGCGAACTGGCCCGCAGCCAAGGCCTCGACGACGGCTTCCGCGTCATCGTGAACACGGGGCGGATCGGCCAACAGGAGGTGTATCATTTGCATGTGCACGTCCTCGGCGGACCGGAGCCCCTCGGTCCCATGTTGAAGAGAAGATAGGAGACAGGAATGGGTAGCTTCAGCATCTGGCATTGGCTGATCGTCCTGCTGATCGTCATGATGATATTCGGCACCAAGAAACTCCGTAATATCGGCGAGGATCTCGGCGGCGCCGTCAAAGGCTTCAAACAAGGCATGCGCGAAGGCACGGCGGAGGACGACAAGCCCGTCGAGCCGGCGGCGCAGGTCGGCCACACCATCGAGGGCGAAGTGAAGAAAGACAAG
>DAIEEM010000035.1 GCA_027325905.1 Rhodocyclaceae bacterium | reverse complement strand
GGATTTCGATGCCGGAAAGATCGGCGCTGCGCTGCTCGATGTGGTCGAGCAGCCGTCCCGGCGTGGCGACGATGATGTCGACGCCGGCGCGCAGGGCGCGGGTTTGCGGCGCCATGCCGACGCCGCCGTAAATGGCGGCTGCCTTGAGGCCCAGATGCTTGCCGTAGGTACGCACGCTGTCATGGACCTGCACGGCCAGTTCGCGCGTCGGCACCAGGATCAGGGCGCGCGACTTGAAGCGCTTGAGCGACAGGCCGGCGTCGCGGGTGGACAGCAGTTGCAGGATGGGCAGGGTGAAGCCGGCGGTCTTGCCGGTGCCGGTCTGGGCAGCGGCCATGAGGTCGCGGCCTTCGAGCACGAACGGAATTGCCTGCGCCTGGATCGGCGTCGGCGTGTCGTAACCCTGTTCGGAAATGGAACGCAGAATTTCGGCGCGCAGGCCGAGATCGGTGAAATGCATGGAATTGCTCCTGGATTCGGCCCACCGTGCCGAGCACGAACCAGTCGAGGCAGAAACGCTTTGGGGGAAAACGCGGAAAGAGGATCTAATCGCGACGCGCGGCAATGACTGATAAGGACCAGCGCGGCGCGCAGTGTAACACCACGCCGTCATTGCCGCAAACGATTTGCGGCCGATTTGCGACCGGTGTTGCGGCTGCCGCGATCTTTCGCGTGCGGCTGGCTAGCCGCGCAGTTCGCGCAGCTTCGCCATGGCCTTGCCGCTGCCGAGCGCTTCGCAGGCGAGAACGAGCCCGGCTTCGACCGTAGCGGCCTTGCCGGCGACGTAGAGGCGCACCGCGCTGTTGAACAGGATCGCATCGACATGGGTGTCGTCGCTTCCCGCCAGCGCCGTTTCGGTCCGCCGCGCCGTCTCCGCCGGCGACTCGCAAGGATGATGCACGGCTTCCCGGAGCCCGAAGTCGGTCGGCGCCAAGGTATAGCGGCTGACGGTTCCCGCCTGGTAGTCGGCCACCGGCGTCGGCGCCAGGGGCAGTTCGTCGCCGCCGTCCAGACCCTGAACGACCATGACGCGCTCCTGCCCGCGCTGGCCTGCCGCCAGCGCGAAGCGCTCGCAGAAGTGCTCGTGCGCCGCGCCCAGCAACGACCGTTGCGCCCGTGCCGGGTTGAGCATGACCTCGCAGGCGTGCAGAAACGTGCGATAGAAGAGGATTTGCCGCACCGGCTTGAGCCGCGCGACACCATGCAGGTAGCGATTGGCATGCAGGTGGCCGAACGCCTTGCGCTCGATGTCCTGTTCGACCATCTCGGGTTCGCGCGCCGCTGCTATTCCCAGGGCTTCCAGCACACGGGCATTGGTGACGCCGTCCTTCGGCGGCAGTCCCGTGTCGGAATGCAGCACCACCGGAACGCCGGCCGCCGCCGTGACGATCGCCGCCGCCACGCTGAGGTTGAGCGCCTTCTTGCGCCCGTCGTAGGGGCCGTTGCAGTTGAGCATGCCTTCGACTTTCGGCGCGATCAGGGTCGCCGCTCCTTCCATGGCGTCGAGAAAACCCATCATCTCGTCGACCGTGGCGCCCTTGAAGCGCATGGCCGTAAGAAAGGCTCCCGCCTGCGCCGGATGGGCCTCGGCGGAGAACAGAAAGTCCAGCGCCTCTTTCGCTTCTTGCCGGCTCATGTCCTTGGCGCCGTGGCGGCCCTTGGCGGTGACGATCAGGCGCTTGCGGAAGCGCTCGCCGGCGGCGCTGGAATACTCGTTCATGCTTCGCTTTCAGGAATGGTCGGAAAATACGAACGGCAAGCTTTCGCTGCACCGATAGTCGTCGCCGCCGACAACGCGCTCCGGGGCGATCTGCTGGCGTGCCTGCAGCAAGACAGCGGCGATGCGGCGATCGGTCAGCCGATAGCGGTCGTCGAGACCGATGTCGTGGATCGCCGCGCAGGGCTCGACGAAGACGTGCCGATAGAGGCTGGTCATCATTTCATAGCGGCTGGCCATCAAGGTATTGGTAGCCTGCTTGATCTGCCGCACGCCGTCGCGGTCGAGGTTGAAGAAGCTGGTCGCCAGCATCACCGAGATGGCGTGGAGCACGTCGTACTGCACGTGGGCGATGAAAACGATGAGGTGGCGCCGCGTCAGCTTCCGGTCGTTGTTCCGGGCCCAGCGGATCATGCCGCCCAACAACAGGCTGAAGAACTCGGGCACCCCCCATTCCATGCCGAGGCCGACCGAAGCGAGAGACTCGACGAGCGTGAAATCGGCGTGGCCGGACAGCAGGCGCTGGGTCAGGACGTTGTCGGCGACCCCCGGCAACATCGGCACGTCCTGCTGCTCGAAGGGAATCCCCAGGCCGTCGAAGAGTTCGCGGTACATCGCGATGTGGGTGGTCGAGGTCAGCAGGCGGTGCAGGTCGGGATAGTCCTCGATGGCATGGGTGCCGACGCCGTATTCGTCCGCCAGCAGTTGCGCCAGGACGATCTGCGCCAGCTCCGAAACGCGCTCGTTCAGGCAGCCGTAGGGCAGCGGCATCAATCCCGAAAACCGTCCCAACGCCAGGGCCACGCACTGGCGGGTGTTCTTGATCTGGTTGAAATAGTGCTTGGCGAAAAGCACCAGTTGCGGCTGGTCGAAGTCGCCCCGGAAGATTCTGACGAAGAACGGATGGCGCCAGACCGGATGATCCATGACGTGATCGTGCAGCGCGGAGAACAGCGTCTTCAAGCCGCGGGGCTGAAACAGTTCGAGGTCCGGGAAGCGGTTGCCCGGTTCCTTCGCGGCGATCGCCCGCAGTTCGTTCAGTTGCTGGTTGAGCGGATTGTCGGGCGCTTCCAGTTGATCGATGACGGCGGAGAAGTCCTGTTGCTGGCTGCGTTTGAATGCCGTAAGCACTTCCTCGGCGTCCATCGACAGAAGCTCGCGCATCGGATGCACGCCGTCGTTCAGCATCAGGGCGCCATCCGGCATTTCGACCAGCAGGTCGGAAAAGCTTGCAGTCGGTTTGATCATCGCAATCCCGTTCATATCATCAAGGCCACATAGATTACCGTCAGGAACGAAGGGACAGGAGTATGCGGCACTTGTCCCGCCATCGGCGTGGAGACGGCACGGCCATCGGCGGCGCGCCGCAATCCCGGATCAGCCCAAGCCGTTCTTCAAGTCCGCCTCGATATCGTCGACAGATTCAAGACCAACGGCGATGCGCAGCAGGCCTTCGGAAATGCCGGCCGCGGCGCGGGCCTCGGGCGAAATGCGGCCGTGGGTGGTGCTGGCCGGGTGGGTGATGGTGGTCTTGACGTCGCCGAGGTTGGCGGTGATGGACAGCAACTGGCAGTGATCGACAACGCGCCAGGCCTCGGCGCGACCGCCCTTGACCTCGAAGGAGACGATGGCGCCGCCACTCTTCTGCTGGCGCATGGCCAGCGCGTGCTGCGGGTGCGAGGGCAGGCCGGGGTAGAAGACGCGCGCCACTTGCGGATGCGCTTCGAGCCGCTGCGCCAGGTCGAGCGCGGCGGCCGACTGCGCCTGCATGCGGATTTTCAGCGTCTCCATGCCCTTCAGGATCACCCAGGCATTGAAGGGCGAGAGCGTCGGCCCGGCGGTGCGCAGAAACTTGAACACTTCCTCGGTCAGCGCCTTGTCGGCGCAGACGGCGCCGCCGAGAACGCGGCCCTGGCCGTCGAGATACTTGGTCGCCGAATGGATGACGAGGTCGGCGCCCAGATCGAGCGGCCGCTGCAACACGGGCGTGCAGAAGCAGTTGTCGACGGCGAGCAACGCGCCGCCCTGGTGCGCCACCGCCGCCACGGCGGCGATGTCGATGACTTCGGTGAGCGGATTCGACGGCGTCTCGATGAAGACGAGCTTGGTATTCGGCTGCAGCGCCGCGCGGTAGGCATCGATGTTCGTCGCTTCGACAAAGCTGGTCTCGATGCCGAAGCGCGTGAAGATGTTGCCGAACAGTTGCTGTGTCGCGCCGAAGATGCTGCGCGAGGCGACGATGTGATCGCCGGCCTTCAGAAGCGCCATGACGGTGGCAAGGATCGCCGCCATGCCGCTGGCGGTGGCGATGCAGCCAGCCGCGCCTTCCAGCGCCGCCAGCCGCTGCTGGAAAGTGGTGACGGTGGGATTGGAAAAGCGCGCGTAGACGTTGCCCTCCTCGGCGCCGGAAAAGCGCGCCGCGGCCTGCGCGGCATCCTTGAAGACGAAGCTGGACGTAAGGTAGAGCGCTTCGGCGTGCTCGCCGAATTGACTACGCTCCTGGCCGGCGCGGACGGCTAGCGTATCCAGGCTGTAGGGCTTGGTCGCCATGGCCGACTCAGGCCACCAGGTTGAGGTCGAGCTGGCCGCCCTCGTCGTCCTGCACCGTGCGCGACGCCTTGCCGCGAGCGCTTTCGACGCGCTCGAGATACGCCGGGGTGACGTCGCCAGTGACGTAATGGCCATCGAAGCACGAGGTCTCGAACTGCGTCACCGCGGGATTCACCGCCCGCAAGGCCGCCCGCAGCGCATCGAGATCCTGGTAGATCAAAGCGTCGGCGCCGATCTCGCGGCGGATTTCCTCGTCGTTGCGGAAGGCGGCGATCAGCTCGCCGCGCGTCGGCATATCGATGCCATAGACGTTGGCATAGCGCACCGGCGGGCTGGCGGAGGCGAAGTAGACCTTCTTGGCGCCGGCTTCGCGCGCCATCATGATAATCTCGCGGCTGGTGGTACCGCGCACGATGGAATCGTCGACCAGCAGCACGTTCTTGCCGCGGAATTCCTGCCCGATGGCATTAAGCTTCT
The DNA here is from genome assembly GCA_027325905.1 of Rhodocyclaceae bacterium. Taxonomy (GTDB): domain Bacteria; phylum Pseudomonadota; class Gammaproteobacteria; order Burkholderiales; family Rhodocyclaceae; genus Nitricoxidireducens. The sequence goes on along the minus strand of DAIEEM010000035.1, from coordinate 1,293 downwards.
GGCGCACCGACTTCCTGCGCGCGCCCTGTCCCGGCATGATGAATGTGCGGCCGATGTAGCGGTTCTTGACGAAGCCCTCACGATAAGGCTTGTCGAGGCGCAGCGCCAGGTCCATTGCCGCATGACGGCTCGAATCCGGGATCGGGATGACGGCATCGATGTCGAGATGCGGCATGGTGCGATGAATCTTCTCGGCGAGGAACTCGCCCATCTTCACGCGCGCTTCATAGACCGAGATGCCGTCCATCAGCGAATCGGGCCGCGCCAGGTAGACGTATTCGAACATGCAGGGAGCATGTACGGTACGCTCGGCACATTGGCGGCTCTGGAAACGGCCATGCACGTCGACGAGGATGGCCTCGCCTGGTTCGACATCGCGCAGCATCTTGAAGCCGAGCGTATCGATGGCGACGCTCTCGGAGGCGACCAGGTATTCGATGCCGGTGAGCGTTTCGTTGCGGCCGACCACCAGCGGCCGGATGCCGTAGGGATCGCGGAAGGCCAGCAGACCGTAACCGGCGATCATAGCCACCACGGCGTAGGCGCCGCGCACGCGCCGATGCACGCCGGCCACCGCCTTGAAGATGGTTTCGGGATCAACCTGGTAGCGGTTCTGCGAAGCAGCCTGCAACTCGTGGGCGAGCACGTTCAACAACACCTCCGAATCGGAATTGGTGTTCATGTGGCGCAGGTCCTGCAGGAACATGTCGTGCCGGAGATCATCGGCGTTGGTGAGGTTGCCGTTGTGCGCCAGCATCAGGCCGAAGGGCGAATTGACGTAGAAGGGCTGCGCTTCGGCGGCGTTGTAGGCCGAGCCCGCGGTCGGGTACCGGCAGTGGCCGATGCCCCAGTTGCCGACGAGGTCGCGCATGTTGCGCGTGCGGAAGACGTCGCGCACCAGGCCGGGGCCCTTGTGCATGTGAAAGCGCCCGCCCTCGGCCGTGGCGATGCCGGCGGCATCCTGGCCGCGGTGCTGGAGCACCTGGAGGCCGTCGTAAAGCAGTTGGTTAACCGGCGTGGTCGCAACCACACCCAATATGCCGCACATTGTTCCGCCTATCCGCTATCTGTATCGAATCCGTTTCGCCAACTCTGCCGGCAACCACGGCTTGGCCGCGATCACCGCCGTTTCCAGCGGCGGCGAGAACATCGCGTCGCGCCACCATGGCTCCTTCGGCAGCGACGTCATGCCGCCCACCAGTACCGCCGCAAGGCCGATGACGACGCCTCGCGCCACACCGAACACCGCACCAAGCAGGCGATCCACCAAGCCCAGCCCCACCGCCCGCAACA
>DAIEEM010000356.1 GCA_027325905.1 Rhodocyclaceae bacterium | reverse complement strand
GAAGAAAGATCTGGTCAACGACGCCGAAACGCTGGGTCGTGCCCTGGAACCGAGCCTCTTCGCCGAGATGCGCAGCGACAACCTGTGGCACGCCTACGAGATCATCAAGGCGCCGCTCGACCGCGTGGCGGCCGACGGCGTCGCCAAGGCGGCGAACATTCTCCTCGTCGACAATGCCAGACGGGTATTCGTGGCGGCGCGGCCGAAGGCGGCGCCCATATCGGCGGAATTGGTCCGCCTGGGACCCGAATATGCGCAAGTGAGCGAACGGATCGCCGCCATGGGTGCGAGCGGATCCCACGTCCTGGAACCTCGCGGTTCACGCTATCTCTATTTCATCATGCCGGTGGCCAACCACAATGTTCGTCTCGGCAGCCTGATCGTCGTGATGGAGAGATCCAACCTGATGCCGCGCTTTTTCGCCAATGTGCGGCACGGCTTGCTGGGAGGACTGCTGATACTCGCCGTGCTGCTGCCGATCAACTGGTACTGGGCGCAGCGCATGACGCGTCCCCTGGTGCAACTGGCGTCGCGCATGGAGGAAGTCGGCAAGCGCCTGCCCGCCGATATGGACCCGAGGCTTTATCCCCACCGCGACGAGCTCGGCCGTCTCTTCGACGTGTATAACCAGATGCTGGCCGAACTGAAGGCGAAGGATGCGATGGAGCAGCAGATGGTGCAGTCGGAGCGCCTGGCGGCGGTCGGCCAACTGGCGGCCGGCGTCGCGCACGAGATCAACAATCCGCTCGGCGGCATGCTGACGGCGATCGACACGCTGAAGTGCCACAGCGACTCCGACCCGCGCACCTTGAAGACCGTCGCCCTGATCGAGCGCGGACTGACCCAGATCAAGCACACCGTCGGCGGGTTGCTGGTCGAGGCCAGGGCCAAGAGTCGCGACCTGACGACGCACGACATCGAAGACGTCCGCATGCTGGTGATGCCGCAGGCGCGCACGAAGGAATTGCACCTGGATTGGCGCAACGGCGTCGCCGACGGTGCGCGCCTGCCGGCGCCGCTGATTCGCCAAATCATGATCAACCTGCTGCTCAATGCCGTTCATGCCGCGGCGCCGCGCGGCGAAGTCGGCTGCGTCGTCGGCGTCGTCGACAACGTCCTGCACCTGTCCGTCACCAACGACGGCAACACGCTGACCGATGAGCAGATGGCGCACCTGTTCGAGCCGTTTTCGCCGCTGAGCGAAGGCGGCCATGGTCTCGGCCTGTGGGTGACATACCAGATCGTGCGGCAGCTCGGCGGCGAGATCCACGCCGAGCGCGAGCCGGCGCGGATGCGGTTCCGGGTGAATATTCCGATCGGGAGCACGGCATGAACGACTCTATCCATCGCATCTGCCTGATCGAAGACGACGAGATCATGGGCGAGGCGCTCGCCGACCGTTTCGCCCTCGAAGGCTATGCCTGCGACTGGTTCAAGAGCGGCCGCGCGGCGATGCAGGGGTTGGGCCGCAAGCCCTACGCGGTGGCCATCTGCGACATCCAGTTGCCGGACATCAACGGCGAGGAGCTTTTCGCCAAGCTGGTCGGCAGCGGCGCTGCGCTGCCGCCGTTCGTCTTCGTCACCGGCTTCGGCAAGATCGACACGGCGGTGAGCCTGTTGAAACTCGGCGCCCACGACTATCTCACCAAGCCGCTGGACATCCACGCCCTGCTCGATACCGTGCGCCGCTTGTGCGCCAAGGCGCCGCCGCCGGTTATCGGCGACTACCGCCTGGGCATATCGGGGGCGATGCGCGCGATCGAGTCGATGCTGCCGCGGCTGGCGGAAAGCGCGAAGTCGGTCCTGATCACCGGCGAATCGGGGGTCGGCAAGGAGGAAGTTGCGCGCGCGCTGCACAAGGTCGCCGACCCCGAGGCCCGCACGCCCTTCGTCGCCGTCAATTGCGGCGCCCTTACGGAAAGCCTGCTCGAGGCCGAATTGTTCGGTTACGTCAAGGGCGCGTACACCGGCGCCGTGCGCGACAAGAAGGGCGTTTTCGAACTCGCCGACGGCGGCACCCTGTTTCTCGACGAAGTCGGCGAGATGTCGCCGGCGATGCAAGTCAAGCTGCTGCGCGCCATCCAGGATCGCACGATCCAGCGCATCGGCGCCGAAACGCCGGTGCGCGTCGCCATCCGCCTGGTCTGCGCGACCCACCAGGACCTCAAGAAGATGGTCGAGGAAGGCCGGTTCCGCGAGGACCTCTACTATCGCATCCATGTCGTCCACCTGAGCGTTCCGCCGCTGCGGGAGCGCAAGGAAGACATCCTGTGGCTGGCGAAGCGCCTGCTGGATCTTTGGGCCGAAGACAATGCCGATCGCCGCACGCTCGACCGTTCCGCGGGAAAGGCCCTGCTCGAGCATCCCTGGCCCGGCAACGTCCGCCAGCTCAAGCATTGCCTGGAACGCGCGTGCATCCTGTCCGCCAGCCCCGCGCTCACCGTTGAACACCTCTTCGGCGACGCGCTGCCGCCCGCGGCGGTCGAACCGTCGCCGCCGGGCGCGACGCTGAACGACTACCTGCAGTCGCGCGAACGGGAATATATCGAGGGCTGCCTGCGGGCAAACGACGGCCGCATCGCCGATACCGCCGCCGGACTCGGCATCAGCCGCAAGAATCTCTGGGAAAAGCTGAAAAAGCTCAAGTTGCAGGACAAGGATATTCCGCCAGCGGACGCCCCGACCGGCGCCGAACGCCCGGATAAGTCCCGCCGCACGCCGTAGCGGCGCTAGTGGTTGTCGCGCTGTTCCGCTTCGAGGCGCTTCTTCTCGACGCGCCCCACGGCTTCCTGTTTGGTTTGGCGATTTTTCTCCGCCTGTTCGGCGGCATCGGCGGCGCGTTGCGGCGCTTCTTCCTGCATTTTCGCTTCGTGCTCGGCGAAATTGCGCTTGCGCAGATCGCGGTCGATCGCGCGCGCTTCCTGGGCGACGCGCCGCGCGTCGCCGAGCCGCTCGGCCTTCTTCTTCTTGGCGTCGTTCTGGCAACTGGTGACGAGAAATTTGTCCCAGCAGGCCAGGTTCTCGGCGGCGAAGGTCGCCTCGGCGTCCTGGCGCATGAGGTCGGCTTTTTCGTGCAAGGCGTTGGCGCGATCCTGCAATAACTGCTTTTCGTCGGCGGACAGCGTCGCCGGCTCGTCGGCGACGGCGACGCCGATCCAACATAGGCACAACAACAGCAGGATGCGCATGCGCGGCTTCCCTTAAAATATGCTCTGCGCCGCATCCTAACCGCTCATGATCCTCTCCCGCAACCTCTGCTTCGCCCGCGGCGGCCAGCCCCTCGTCGAAGACGCCTCCTTCCAGTTGCATCCCGGCTGGAAGGTCGGCCTGGTCGGCGCCAACGGCTGCGGCAAGTCGTCCTTCCTCGCCTTGCTGCGCAACGAACTGCACGCCGAGCGCGGCGATCTGGAAATGCCGCCGAGCTGGACGCTGGCGCATGTGTCGCAGGACACGCCGGCACTGCCCGACGCGGCGCTGGAGTTCGTCCTCGACGGCGACGTCGAACTGCGCCAGGTGGAACGCGACCTCGCCGCCGCCGAGGCGGCGCACCAGGGCCTGCGCATCGCCGAGCTGCACGGCCGCCTCGATGAGATCGGCGGCTACGCGGCGCGCGCCCGCGCGGCCGAATTGCTGCATGGCCTCGGTTTCGCCGACGCCGACTTCGTGCGGCCGGTGGCCGAGTTCTCCGGCGGCTGGCGCGTGCGCCTGAATCTGGGGCGCGCCCTGATGTGCCGTTCCGACCTGCTGCTGCTCGACGAGCCGACCAACCACCTAGACCTGGACGCCGTGCTCTGGCTCGAAGGCTGGCTGAAGAGCTACGGCGGCACGCTGATCATGATTTCGCACGACCGCGATTTCCTCGACGCCGTGGTCGGCCAGACGCTGCACGTCGAGAACCGGCGCATGACGCTCTACGCCGGCAACTACTCGGCCTTCGAGCGTGCGCGCGCCGAGCGGCTGGCGGCGCAGCAGTCGATGCACGAGAAGCAGCGGCGCGAGATCGCGCATCTCGAACAGTTCGTCGAGCGCTTCCGCGCCAAGGCCACCAAGGCGCGCCAGGCGCAAAGCCGCCTGAAGGCGCTCGACCGCATGGAGGAGATCGCCGCGGCGCACGTCGATACGCAATTCACCTTCCGCTTCATGGCGCCGGCGGGATTCTCCGATCCCTTGCTGTCCCTGGAGGACGCCGCCGTGGGTTACGGCGGCAAGGCCGTCCTCGAGCGCGTCACGCTGACGTTGCGGCCGGGCGCGCGCCTGGGACTGCTCGGCCGCAACGGCGCCGGCAAGTCGACGCTGGTGAAGCTGCTGGTGGACGAACTGGCGCCGCTGGCGGGCAGCCGCAGCGCCGGTCGCCATCTCGCCGTCGGCTATTTCGCCCAGCACCAGGTCGAACTGCTGCGGCCCGACGAATCTCCCCTGCAGCACCTGGTGCGCCAGGAGCCGGGCACGCGCGAGCAGGAACTGCGCGACTATCTCGGCGGCTTCGACTTCCGCGGCGACATGGTGGGCGCGGCTTGCGGCCGTTTCTCCGGCGGCGAGAAGGCGCGGCTGGTGCTGGCGCTGTTGATCCGCCGCCGGCCCAACCTGCTGCTGCTCGACGAGCCGACCAATCACCTCGACCTCGAAATGCGCGAGGCGCTGACCCTGGCCTTGCAGGAGACCGACGCCGGGGTCGTGCTGGTGTCGCACGACCGGCACTTGCTGCGCACGACCTGCGACGAACTGTGGCTGGTGGCCGACGGCCGGGTCGTGCCCTTCGACGGCGACCTCGACGACTATGCCGCCTGGCTGGGCGCACAGCGCGCTGCCGCCAAGACGCCCGACGCGGACAAGAGCGCCCGGCGCGAAGCGCGCGCGCAGGCGGCGGCGGAGCGCCGTGCGCTGCTCGAAAAGCGCCGGCCGCTCCTCAAGGAAGCGGAAAAGCTCGAAAAGCAGCTTGCCGCCTGGCATGCCGAGAAATCGCAGCTCGACGAACGCCTCGCCGACCCGGCGCTTTACGCGTCGCCCGATCGCGCTCAGCTCGAAGTCACGCACAAGCGCCAGGCCGAATTGACCGACGCGATCTCGACCGCAGAATCGCGCTGGCTGGAAATCCATGAGGTCGTTGAGGGATTACTCGAGCCGGAATGACACCTCAGTCGCCTGGTGGGGGAAAAAGCGCATTACTGCGGTCATATACAAAAAGCATGTTCAGCGAGGGCCTTATTTGAGAGAATTCCGCCCCTGGTCCAAGAAGGGTGACTGAAATGTTCGGTGGCACCAAAAGGCGTGTGCAGGAACTCGAGAAGCAGTTGGCGCAGGCGCGCGACAAGGAAGCCGAACTGACGGCGCGCCTGGCGGCGATGGAAGCCGCTATGGCGAACGGCCGGGAAGCCGGCGACGCCGCGGCCAAGCGCGTGGGCTTCTTTGAAGGATTGACGCTTCACCTGCACGAATTCGGCGAATCGACCAAGGCCGTTCAGGCCAGCCTCGCCACCCTGGCGGGGGCGATGAAGCAGGAGACCCAGGAAGCGGTCAAGGCGGCGGCCGAGACCGTGCAAAGCCAGCAGGCGGTGCAGAAGCTTTCCGCCCACATCGGCCACCTCACCGAGCGCACGCAGCGCAGCGCCGGCGCCATCGACGAACTGCACGAGCGCACCGGCAAGATCAACGGCATCGTGCAACTGATCAAGGAAGTGGCAGACCAGACCAACCTGCTGGCGCTCAACGCCGCCATCGAGGCGGCCCGCGCGGGCGAGGCCGGCCGCGGCTTCGCCGTAGTGGCCGACGAGGTGCGCAAGCTGGCGGAGCGCACGACGGCGTCGACCGCCGAGATTTCCGGGCTGGTGGCACGGGTGCAGGAGGAGGCGACCAACCTGAAGGCGCTGGCCGAGGTGAATCCGGCCGAAATGGCCGAAATGCGCGACGACGGCGAAACGGCGGCGCGCAGCGTCGATGCGCTCATGAGCATGTCCCAGCACATGATGCAGACCATCGCGGCGACGGCGTTGCGCAGCTTCGTCGAGACGGCGAAGAAGGACCACCTGGTATTCAAGATGGAGATATACCGCGTGTTCATGGGCGTCTCCGAGAAGAACGCCGACGACTTCGCCAGCCATACCGCCTGCCGCCTGGGCAAGTGGTACTACGAGGGCGACGGCAAGGAGTGCTTCTCGCGGCTGCCGGGCTACGCCAATGTCGAGCCGCCGCACAAGCGCGTGCACTCGCACGGCCAGGACGCCGTGCGCCTCTTCCGCGCCGGCGACGTCGAGGCCGGTCTTGCCGAGATCGGCGAGATGGAGCGCGCCAGCATGGAAGTGCTTGCGCAGCTCGAGATCATGGCTAAGGCGGGCGAGAGCGATCCGAGCATCCTCTGCGTTGCCGATTGACGGCCGGTTTCCGCGGCCGAAGCGCCAATTCCCCGCTGCCGTTCCGGTAGAATCGCGGACCTGTCGACCACCACACCAGGAGCGTCAAGTGCAACTCGTCTGCCTCGATCTCGAGGGCGTGCTCGTCCCGGAGATCTGGATCGAATTTTCCGAACGCACCGGGATTCCCGAGCTGCGCCGCACGACGCGCGACGAACCGGACTACGACAAGCTGATGAAGGGCCGCCTCGCCCTGCTCGAGCGGCACAAGCTGGGGCTGCCCGACATCCAGAAGGTCATCGCCGAGATGGGGCCGATGCCCGGCGCCAAGACCTTCCTCGACGCGCTGCGCCAGGATTACCAGGTCATCATCCTCTCCGATACCTTTTATGAGTTCGCCATGCCGCTGATGAAGCAACTCGGCATGCCGACGTTGTTTTGCCACAAGCTGGAGGCGAACGCGCAGGGCTTCCTGGTCAACTACCATCTGCGCATGCCGAACCAGAAGATGGAAGCCGTCAAGCGCTTCAAGGAAATCAACTTCCAGGTCATTGCCGCCGGCGACTCCTACAACGACACGGCGATGCTCGCCGAAGCGCACGCCGGCATCCTGTTCCACGCGCCCGAGAACGTGATCCGGGAATTCCCGCAATTCGCCGTGACCAACACCTACGACGAATTGCGCGCCGCCATCGACGCGGCTTCGCGCACCATTTGACATGCCGCGCGAGCGCTTCTACACGCTGACGGCATCCTGCCCGGACCGCACCGGCATCATCGCCCGCGTCACCGGCTTCTTCGCCGAGCAGCGCGGCTGGATACTCGAATCGAGCTTCCACGCCGATCCGGGCGTCGAAGGCGAGGCGGCGCGCTACTTCATGCGCATCGAAGTACGCGCCGATTCGCTGCCCTTCATGCTGGCCGAATTGCGCGAACGCTTCGCGCCGATTGGCGCCGAACTGCAGATGGACTGGCAGATCGCCGACTCGGCGGTGAAGAAGCGCGTCGTCGTGCTGGTCTCCAAGCAGGAGCACTGCCTCTACGACCTGCTGGCGCGCTGGCAGTCGAAAGAGCTCGACATCGAGATTCCCTGCGTCATCTCGAACCACGACAGCCTCAAGGGTTTCGTCGAGTGGCACGGCATCCCCTTCCACCACGTGCCGGTGAGCGCGGATGCGGACAACAAGGTCCGCGCTTTCGCCGAAATGCGGCGCATCTTCGAGGAAGTGCGCGGCGACACCGTGGTGCTGGCGCGCTACATGCAGATCCTCTCGCCCGAGATTTGCGCCGCCTATCCGCGCCGCATCCTCAACATCCACCATTCCTTCCTGCCGAGCTTCGTCGGCGCCAAGCCCTACCACCAGGCCTACCAGCGCGGCGTCAAGCTGATCGGCGCGACTTGCCACTACGTCACCGCCGACCTCGACCAGGGGCCGATCGTCGAGCAGGACGTGATTCGCATCGATCACTCGGATTCGCCCGAGGACATGGTGCGCTACGGCAAGGACATCGAGAAGACGGTGCTGGCGCGCGGCCTGCGCTACCATCTCGAAGACCGCGTGCTGGTGCACGGCAACAAGACGGTCGTGTTCCGCTAGGCGCAGCCGTGGACTGGGACAAACTGCGGCGGCGGTTGAGACGCGAGGCTTACGAGTACCTCGCCGACTTGCGCGCCTTCGCCGAAGCGCTCAAGCGCGCCGAAGGCTGGTTCACCCTGGCGCTGGTCCTCGCCGTGCTGTTCATGCTCGCGGTATGGTTCATCACCGGGCTGGGTTTCGACCGGCTCAACCAGGTCGTCAGCGAACTCGGCCAGCCGCGCGGCCGCATGTGCCGGACGCTCGACGACGTCGATTCCCTGATCATTATCATCAATGCCGTCGTCATGGCACTGCTCGCCGTGCTGGCGCTGGGCGAAATGATGCGGTTGCTCGACCGCGTGCGCCAGAACTTGCCGAAGGCGCCGCGCAAGGTGGCGGTGCCGGCGGCGTTCATGCTGGTGACCGGCATCGCCGGCATCATCTACATGCGCCACATTTGCTAGCGACGGCGCCGGCATGCGCGCCGCCGCCGTCGGCGATGCGGCGGATGGTCTGGCGCACTTCAGCGGCGAGCAGCAGTTCTGCATGCTCGGCCGGCGCCGTGACCCGTGCGTCGAAATGCAGCAGACCGGCCGCGTCCTCGCTGATGAGGCCGGCGTCGATGAGATTGCCGACCACGGCGGCGAACACGGCCTTCTCGGAAAACTCAGGGGCGTTGAACTCGTAGAGCAGGGCGAGACGCTGCGCCAGCAGGTGGCTTGTGTCCTCGAGCGTCTGCCGCGTCAGCCGGCCGCTGCCGTGCCGCTGCAGCAGCGCCAGGGTGAGGAAGTGGCGCTCCAGCGTCGGCCGCATGGTTTCGCCCAGCAGATGCAGTTCGGCCGCTTCGGCGCTGGCGGGCGCCGGCGCCGCCAACATATCGTCGGCGGTGATGGCGACGAGGCCGCGCACGGCCATGACGTCGAGGATGGCGTCGAGGACCTCCGGCACTTCTGCGGGCGGCCAGCGCAGGAACAACTCCGGGCGCAGCAGGCCGTAGAGGCCGCCGACGGCGGCTTCGATGCGGCGCCGCGCCAGCCGCGGGTTGTGCGCCAGCAGGCAGGCCACCAGCGCCGGCAGCGCGAACAGGTGCAGCACGTTGTTGCGGAAGTAGGTCAGCCGGGCCGCTTGCGGCGCCGGTACGCACCAGAGGTTGCCGAGCGGATGGGCGATGCGCGCAACGACGCCGAGCCGTTGCGCCGTGTCGACGATGTCGGCGGGGCTCGCCGTGCAATGGCGGATGCAGTCGCCGTAGCGCACGCCGGCAAGCAGGGCCTGATAATGGCCGAGCAGCCGATGCAGAGTGGTTTCGTCGAGCGTGTGCTTGGGCGCCGCCAGCAGCGCCAGGGCGACCAGGTTGACCGGGTTGGCGACGGCCGCCTCGTTGATGCGGCGGACCAGTTCGTCGGCGACGCCGCGCGTCGCCGAGCGCCGCAGGCCGTCGTCGTCGTTCGTCCGCCAGTCGGGATGGGTGGCGTCGAGAAAGGCGCCGAGATCGAGCGGGCGGCCGAAATTCAGGTGCACCTTGCCGAAATCGCGGCGCAGGCGCCGCGCCGTGCACGCCAGGCGCCACAGCGATTCGCCCTGCTTCGGCCGGCCCGCCAGTTCGCCGACGAAGCTGTCGCCCTCGAGCAGCTTCTCGTAGCCGATATACACCGGCACGAAGAACAGCGGCCGCTCGTGGCTGCGCAGGAAGCTCTTCACCGTCATGCCCAGCAGCCCGGTCTTGGGGGCGAGCGTGCGGCCGCTGCGGCTGCGCCCGCCCTCGATGAAGTATTCGACGGGAAAGCCGCGCGCGAGCATGCGGTGCAGGTATTCGTCGAATACCGCGGCGTAAAGCGCGTCGCCCTTGAACTTGCGGCGCAGGAAGAAGGCGCCGCCGCGGCGCAGCAGCGGGCCGACGACGGGTAGGTCGAGGTTGGCGCCGGCGGCGATGTGCGGCGGCATCAGCCCGCGGTGCAGGATGACGAAGGACAGCAGCAGGTAGTCGATATGACTGCGATGACAGGGCACGTAGACGATGCCGCTGCCCGGCGCGATGCTGGCCACCGTCTCGAAGCCACGCACTTCGATGCCGTCGTAGAGGCGGTTCCACAGCCAGTTGAGGAACAGGTCGAGCGCGCGCACCACGCCGTAGCTGTAGTCGGAAGCGATTTCGAGCGCATAGCCGCGGGCACGCGCCGCCGCTTCCGTTTCCGAAACGCCGGTCGCCGCGGCGGCGGCGATGGCGGCGCGCACCGGCGCGGCGCCGAGCAGCGCATTGACCTGGGTGTTGCGGTGGGAGAGATCGGGACCGATCGCCATCTCGCGCTGGCGACGGAAATGCACGCGCAGCACGCGCGCGAGCTTGCGCAAGACTTGCGCCTCGCCCGCGCCGACGTCGATAAGCCGGCGCACCTGCAGCGGCGTGCCGAAGCGCACCACTGCGTCGCGGCCGTGCAGCAGGATGGCGAGCAGTTGCCGGAACTGGCTGGGCGGCCGCCAGGTTTCGGCGAACAAGGCCTTGAGCAGGGAGTCCTGTTTGTCGGGCGCCTGGCCCCAGAGAATCGTCACCGGCACGATCTGCACGTCGGCCGCCGGATCGGCGAGCGCCGCGTGCACGATGTCGGCGAGCAGCGGCGAATGGCCGTAGCGGTCCTTGGCCTTGGCGGCGAGCGGCTGCGGCCGGGTGAGGAAAAAGAAGGAGCGTTTCGCGTGCCACGTTCCCATGGCCAGGGGGCCGCGCGGCGGCGGCAAGCCGGCGCGGCGCGTTTCCTCCGTCAGCACCAGCAGATTGCTGAAGCGCCGGTGCTGGAGTACATAGCAGACGGGCAAGGCCGGATCGAGCCCGAGTTCGCCGACGTCCTGCGGAAAGACGCGCGTGCGGACGGCGGCGCGAAGCAGCCGGCGTGCAAGCGGCAATACCCAGCCGGCGAAGTTCAAGGCGAATCCGCGATATGAGGTCGGACCCGCATTGTATAAAAAGAGCGGGCGTTCCGAGGAACGCCCGCTAAGACTACAGGGGAACCATTGAGCCCCCGTCCTTGCGGAGCGGGGGCGGAGGCGATCAGTAGTGGTACGCCGTTTCGCCGTGGGAGCTGATGTCCAGTCCCTCGCGCTCTTCGTCTTCGCTGACGCGCAGGCCGACCATCAGGTCTGCGATCTTGAAGGAGATGAAGGCGGAGACGGCCGTCCAGACGACGGTCAGGCCGACTGCCTTGGCCTGGACGATGAACTGCTCGGCGATGCTGGTGAAGCCGGTAGCGGCCGTGACCCAGTCGGTGACGAAGCCCGGGCCGCCGAGGGTCGGCGAGTTGAAGATGCCGGTCATCAGGGCGCCGAAGATGCCGCCCAGGGCATGGACGCCGAAGACGTCGAGGGCGTCGTCGGTGTTGATCATCTTCTTCAGGCCGGTGACGCCCCACAGGCAGACGAGGCCGACGGCGGTGCCGATGACGAAGGCGCCGGGGATGCCGACGTTGCCCGCCGCCGGGGTGATGGCCACCAGGCCGGCCACCGCGCCGGACGCGGCGCCCAGCATGGAGGGCTTGCCCTTGAGCAGCCATTCGCCGAAGGTCCAGGAGAGCACCGCGCAGGCCGTGGCCAGGAAGGTGTTCATGAAGGCCAGGGCGGCCGAGCCGTTGGCTTCCAGCGCGGAACCGGCGTTGAAGCCGAACCAGCCGAACCACAGCAGCGAGGCGCCGATCATGGTCATGGTCAGGCTGTGCGGCGACAGCGACTCCTTGCCGTAGCCGATACGCTTGCCCAGCATGATGGCGCCGACCAGGCCGGCGATACCGGCGTTGATGTGCACCACGGTGCCGCCCGCGAAGTCGAGGGCGCCCCACTGCCAGATCAGGCCGGCCTTGGCGTTCATCGCATCGACCACGCCGGGTGCGGTGTAGGCATCGGGGCCCATCCAGAACCAGACCATGTGGGCGACCGGCAGGTAGCTGAGGGTGAACCAGAGCACGGAGAAGATCAGCACGGCCGATAACTTCACACGCTCGACGATGGAGCCGAGGATCAGGCAGACCGTGATGGCGGCGAAGGTCGCCTGGAAGGCGACGAACACCATCTCGTACATCGGCGTGGCCTTGCTGAACGTTCCGCCCAAGGCAAAGCTGCCGTCGGCCGGGTTGAAGGTGCCGTTGAGGAACAGCCGGCTAAGGCCGCCGATGAACGGCGCCGTGGCTCCGCTGCCTTCGGTAAAGGCCAGGCTGTAGCCGTAGATGCACCACAGCACGACGATCAGCGAGAACACCACGAACACCTGCATCAGCACCGAGAGCATGTTCTTGGTGCGGACCAGGCCGCCGTAGAACAGCGCCAGGGCCGGCACCGACATCAGCAGCACGAGGGCGGTGGAGGTGAGCATCCAGGCCGTGTCGCCCTTGTTGGGCTGAGGCGCAGCGGCGGGTGCGGCGGCGGGCGCGGCTTCGGCGGCAGCGACGGCCGGCGCGGCAGCAGCGGGAGCCGCTGCGGGCGCGGTGGCCGTCGGCGCGGCTGCGGGCGCCGCCTTGTCGTCGGCGCTGGCGGAGCCGGCCATGCACAGGCTCAGCGCCGTCAGGGCGATTGCAAAGAATTTTTTCATGTTTGTACTCCCTTCTCAGAGTGCATCTTCACCGGACTCGCCGGTGCGGATGCGGACGACTTGTTCCAGGTCGAAGACGAAGATCTTGCCGTCGCCGATCTTGCCGGTGCTGGCCGACTTCTCGATGGCTTCGATGACCTGATCGAGCAGGTCGTCGCGGATGGCCGCCTCGACCTTGACCTTGGGCAGGAAATCGACGACGTATTCCGCGCCGCGGTAGAGCTCGGTGTGGCCTTTCTGCCGGCCGAACCCCTTGACTTCGGTGACGGTGATGCCCTGCACGCCGACGGCGGCCAGTGCCTCGCGCACCTCGTCAAGCTTGAAGGGCTTGATGATTGCAGTTACCAGTTTCATGGCATTCCTCTCTTGAAAGTTTCGATCCGCCGGTGCCGGCCGGGTCGCCGGCGGATCGGGTTAAGTCGGTATCAGAACGTCTTGTTGAAGGACAGCACGGCGGTGCTCTTGGCGGCGTTCCTGTAACCGCCGGTGGGCTGCGTGTAGGCCCCATTCGTGACATTTGCGCCGCTGTTACCCCAGCAGTACGGCGAAACCATACCCTGGCTAACCGCGTTGGTCGTCGCGTCGCAACCGCCGTCCTTGGCGTTGGTCGTCGAGATCAGGAAGCCGACGGTGCCGAAACCGACATCCTTGGTGACGCCGACGTTGACATCCGAATAGTTGGCGTAGCCCCAGTTGGCCACGGACTGATGTCCGGCGTGGGCCGTCAGTCCCCAGCCGTTGCCCATGTCGAAGCTGCCGTTGAATTCCAGGTAGCCCGAACCCTTGGAGTTCTGCGCAGTATTGATGTTGTACCAGCCCATGAAGTACGCTGACGTAGCGTAGGAGTACTTCACTTGCAGGGAATTGTTGTTGCCCAGGTCGTAGTTCAGGGCGCCGTAAAGTTCCTGCGTGTTCGGGTTGCCGATGAACGAACCGTTGGCGGTGGCGACATTGGTCGCGCCGTAGCCCGGATAGTTGTAGGTGTAGTAACCGACGTCGTAGCCGAGCTTGCTGTCGCCGAAGCTATTCTTGTAGCCGGCGGATGCGTCGATCTCGGTGCTGCCCTTGCCCAGGGCGTCCTTGACCCAGGTGATGTTCGAGCCCCACAGGTTGGCGTAGAGGCCGCTGGGGTCGGTGTAGGTGGCGCCGCCTTGCACGGCCGGCTTGCCGTGGGTCTGGCTGATGCCGCGGTACAGGTAGTCGGAAACGGCCCCGACCGTGAACGCCCACGGCGAAGCAGGCGCCGCGGGAGCGGCATCGTCTGCAAGTACGGCGAGCGGCGACAGCATGATGCCGGCGATGGCGAGGCTGATGACTTTTTTCTGCATGTTGATCTCCAGGATTGAAAAAGCTACGGGACTCCTAATGCACACGGCGTGCCAGGGCGCTTAAATATAGCTAAATCATATTGTTATGCCGATGTTCGGCAGACCTTCGCCGAAAGCCGCACCAATTGGAAACGCCCTCGCCGGGCTTTGCACCAGGCTGGTGCCCGTTCCGGCGACAACGCGAGCCACGCCATGCTAAGCTCCCGCTATCCATTTTCTATACCGCGTTCCCGGTAAATCCGCGCCATGCCCGATCCCAGATTTCTCGACGATCTCGCCGCCAAGTTCTCCGCTCTGCTGGCCGCCTCGCCGGCCAAAGACGTGGAAAAGAACGTGCGCGCCCTGCTGACCGGCGCCTTTGCCCGCCTCGACCTAGTTACGCGCGAGGAATTCGACGTCCAGCGCGAAATCCTCGCGCGCGCGCGTGAGCGGCTCGCCCAACTCGAAACCCGTATCGCCGAACTCGAAGCGAAGGCCGGACGCAAGCCCGAGGCTTGAACCGGACCGGCGCCGCCGCGCAGTCCGCATGAGATCGGGCGTGACTGGCGCCGGTACCACACTATGAGAGATGAGAGGAGCCCCATGGCCGCAGACTTCTTCCTCGTGGCCCGCGCACAAACCATGGGCGCGGCGCAGCCGGCCGGAACGAGGCGGCGATGAGCGCCGCCCGCTATACGCGCACCGCCGTCGCGCTGCACTGGCTGACCGCGCTCCTGATCTTCGGCAACTTCCCGCTTGGCCTCTATATGGCCGACCTGCATTTGTCGCCGCTCAAGCTGCGGCTCGTCAGTTATCACAAGTGGATAGGCGTCAGCGTGCTGCTGCTGGCGGTGTTGCGCCTGCTGTGGCGCTTGCGCTACCCACCGCCGCCGCTGGTCGCCGGCATGCCGCGCTGGCAGGAGATCGCCGCCCACGCCACGCATCATGCGCTCTACCTGCTGCTGCTGGTGGTGCCGCTGTCGGGCTGGCTGATGAGTTCGGCGCTGGGCGTCCCGGTGGTCTGGTTCGGCGTGCTGCCGTTGCCCGACCTCATCGGCAAGAACAAGGAACTCGGCGAAGCCCTCAAGGTGGTGCACATGGGCCTCAACTACGCTTTGCTGGCGGGGGTCGCCGTTCATGTTGCCGGCGCCGTCAAGCACCAAATCGTCGACCGCGACGGCACGCTTGCGCGCATGTTGCCCTTCCTCGCCAAAGACGAAACCTGAAGCGCGGCGGCGCCCCGGCGCGGCGTATGCTCCTATAATCGCCGGGTCCGCCACTTTTCATTTGTCATGTCGCTTGCCGTTCTCAAGTCGCGCGCCCTCGCCGGCATGGACGCGCCGGAAGTCACCGTCGAGGTGCATCTCGCGCCCGGCCTGCCGGCGTTCACCCTCGTCGGCTTGGCGGACGCCGAGGTCCGCGAGGCGCGCGACCGGGTGCGCGCCGCGATCCAGAACTGCCAGTACGAATTTCCGCAGCGTCGCATCACGGTGAACCTGGCGCCGGCCGATTTGCCCAAGGAGTCCGGGCGCTTCGACCTCGCCATCGCGCTCGGCATCCTCGTCGCCTCAGGCCAGGTCAAGGCCGAAGGCCTCGCGGGCTACGAGTTCGCCGGCGAACTGGCGCTGGGCGGCGACTTGCGCCCGGTCCGCGGCGCGCTGGCGATGTGCCTCTGCGCCGCCAGTTCGGGTCGCCGCTTCGTGCTGCCGGCCGCCAGCGCGCCGGAAGCGGCGCTGGTCGGCAGCGCCGCCATCCTTCCCGCCGCGAGCTTGCTCGACGTCTGCGCCCACCTTGCCGGCGCGCGCGAGATTGCGCCCTATCGCGGCGCCGCGCTGGCCGCAGCGCCGGCCTATCCCGACCTTGCCGAGGTCAAGGGCCAGGCCCAGGCCAAGCGCGCGCTCGAAGTCGCCGCCGCCGGCGGCCACAGCCTGCTGATGAGCGGGCCGCCGGGCACCGGCAAGTCCATGCTCGCCAGCCGCCTGCCGGGCATCCTGCCGGCGCTGACCGACGAGGAAGCGCTCGGCAGCGCCGCAGTGCATTCGCTGGCGGGAGCCTTCGACACGGCATGCTGGAGGAATATTCCGTTTCGAAATCCTCATCACTCGGCATCCAGCGCGGCGCTGGTCGGCGGCGGCTCGCTGCCGCGGCCCGGAGAAATTTCGCTCGCCCACGAGGGAATTCTTTTTCTCGACGAATTGCCCGAGTTCGGCCGCCGCGTCCTCGAGTCCTTGCGCGAACCGCTGGAGACCGGCCGCATCACCGTCGCGCGCGCCGCGCGCCGCGCCGAGTTCCCGGCGCGCTTCCAACACGTCGCGGCGATGAATCCGTGCCCCTGCGGCTGGCTCGGCCACGCCAACGGCAAGTGCCGCTGCACGCCGGACCAGGTGGCGAAGTATCGCGCCAAGCTCTCGGGGCCGCTGCTCGACCGCATCGACCTGATGATCGAAGTGCCGGCGGTGATCGAAGCGGAGCTCACGGCCAAGGGCGACGGCGAAACCTCGGCGGCGGTGCGCGATCGCGTCGTCGCGGCGCGCGACCGCCAAATCGAACGCCAGGACAAGGCCAACGCCCGGCTGACGCCCGACGAGATCGACCGACACTGCCTGCCCGACTGCGCCGGCGCGCAACTGCTGAAGCGCGCGATGGCGCAGTTCGCGCTCTCGGCGCGCGCCTACCACCGCATTCTCAAGGTCGCGCGCACGGTCGCCGACCTCGCCGGCGCCGCGCATGTCGGCGGCCCCCACGTGGCCGAGGCGATCCACTACCGTCGCGGCCTGGCCGAGCACTGATGCGCGAAGCACCCCGAGGACTCGCGCCGTTGCTGGCGGCGCTGGCGGCCATCGGCCCGTTCTCCATCGACACCTACCTGCCGGCCTTCCCGGCCATCGGTCGCGCGTTGGGGGCGTCGCCGGTAGCCGTGCAGCAGACCTTGACGGCTTACTTGCTGCCCTTCGCCGCCATGATGCTGTGGCACGGCGCGCTGGCCGACGCCTTCGGCCGCCGCCGCGTGCTGCTCTGGGCCTATGCGCTCTATGCGCTGGCCTCCTGGTTCTGCGTCTTCGCCGCCAGCATCGAAGCGCTCTGGCTCGGGCGCGCGCTGCAAGGACTGTCCGCCGGCGCCGGCATGGTGGTGGGGCGCGCCATCGTCCGCGACGTGCTCGACGGCCCCGCGGCGCAGCGCCTGATGGCCCACATCGGCATGATGTTCGCCGTCGCCCCGGCCGTGGCGCCGGTGCTGGGCGGCTGGGTGCAGACCTTCTTCGGCTGGCATGCGGTCTTCGTTTTTCTGGCGCTCTACGGCGCCGTGCTGGTCGCCGCCATCTGGCGCTACCTGCCGGAGACCCTGCCGCGCGAAGCGCGCCAGAGCCTGCGGCCGCTGCCGCTGCTGCGCGCCTACGGCGAGGTGTTCTCGCACCGCGGCTTCCTGGCGCTGGCGGCGGCGCTGGCGCTCAACTTCAACGGTTTCTTCATCTACATCCTGTCGGCGCCCGCCTTCCTCATCGGTCACCTCGGCGTCTCGCCGCAAGGCTTCCTCTGGCTGTTCGGGCCGGCCATGGCGGGCATGGTCCTCGGCAACTACGTGTCGGCGCGCCTTGCCGGCGCCACCAGTTCCCGCCGCACTATTGTCCTAGGCTTCGCCATCATGACCGCGGCGGCGGCGGCCAACGTCGCCATCAATCTCGCCATGGCGCCGCACCTGCCCTGGTCGGTGCTGCCCATCGCCATCTATGTCATAGGCATGGCGGTGGCGATGCCGAGCCTGTCGATCCGCATACTCGATTTGTTTCCGCAGCGGCGCGGCCTGATCTCGAGTTGCCAGGGCGTGACGCAGACGGGGATCAATGCGCTCACCGCTTCGCTGCTGGCGCCGCTGGCCTGGGGCTCGACGCTGACGCTGGCCTTGGCGATGGCCGGCTTCCTGCTGCTGGGCTTTGCCGCCTTCGTCCTCAGGGCCTCAAGCCGCCTGCCGGCAGTGGCTCTCACGCGCGAACAGGACCAGCAGCAGCGATAGGGCGACGGCGCCGACGAACAGCCGCACGGCGCTCCCAGGCTCCGGACGCCCAGGCCAGCGCCGTGCGGCGCGACGCCTGGCTCAACGGTGCGCCGTCGCCGCCGCCCGGTTCAGCATTGTTCCCAGGGCAGGCCTTCGAAGCGCCAGCCGTTGATGCTGCCGCGATGGTGGGTATCGTCGAGCTCGCCTTCGAAGCCGTGCAATACGTTGTAGACGCGCGTGAAGCCGGCGCCTTCGAGCGCGTTGCCGGCATCGACCGAGCGGTTGCCGCTGCGGCAGATCAGCACCACCGGCCGGTCGTGCACATGGCCGGCGAGCTTCTTCACTTCGCCGACGAAGTGCGGATTGATTTCCCAGTCGGGGCCGTCGTTCCACGCCACGTGCAGCGCGCCGGCCGGGTGGCCGACGAAGAGGAATTCCATTTCGCTGCGGCAGTCGATGAACAGGGCTTTGGGTTCGCCGTGCAGGAACTGCGCGGTTTCTTTCGGGGTCAGGTGGTCCATGGTGGCGCTCTCCTCCTTCGTTCGCAGGCATTATACGGGGCGCTTGCCGCGCAAAGTGAAGGTCGATATGACCCTGCGGTTCCAAGGGTGGCCGTCCGCCGAGGGTGGCGGGTAGCCGACGCAGCTCCTGTCCCCCGA
>DAIEEM010000348.1 GCA_027325905.1 Rhodocyclaceae bacterium | reverse complement strand
GCGGCGGCACTAATATCAGGTCGCGGCATTTTCGCTTCGCGGTGATCGACGGCATCGCTGATCGAACGCCAAAGGCGCGCGCCTCATAGCTTGCGGCCGCGACGACGCCGCGGGCGGCCGCGCCGCCGACCGCGACCGGCTTGCCGCGCAGCGCCGGATTATCCCGCTGCTCGACGGAGGCGTAAAAGGCGTCCATGTCGACATGGATGATCTTGCGCGGCGACGCCCCGATATCCTGCTGCTCGCCCAGAGGTTCACGCGTCCAACGATCGCCGTTCGGTTGCGCCGCCATTGCTCATTCCGCCGACGCTGGTGTCCTTGCGCGAGTGGCGCGCACTGCACCGATGCAATATGCGCCCATCATGGCGAAAGGTCCTCGTGCGGCTTCGCCGGCGGTTCGACGATCACCAGCATATTGCCGGGCAGCGGCCGCTGCAGGTGTTTGACCTCGTTCCACGAACCTGTGAGCCACAGGTCCACTTCCGCAGGCGTGGTCAGGATCGCCGGCATGGCCTTGAAGTGGATCGGCTTGACGATCTCGTTCGGCGCCGTCGTCAGGAACCCGTACAACTCATATTCGCGCTCGCCGTCCCGCACTTTTCGCACGCCGCGCCACGGCGTCCAGAAGCCTGGGAAAAACATCAGCGCCCGGTCGTCGCCGCCGGCGAACCATGTGTTCGGCGTCCTGCCGCCCGGCGGCTTCTTCGCCGGGTCGGGCTCGGCGAAGGACGTGAACGGCACGACGCAGCGGCTCGCCGGTCCGAGCCATCTGCGCCAGTGCGGCGAGTTGACGTTTCGGATGTTGGTGACGCCTGGATCGTAGTTGCCCTTGATGTAGGCGGGCGGGGTCGGCATGCCCCAGGTCACGCGCGCGATCTCGCGCTGCCCGTCCTCACCGACGCGCACGATCGGCGCCAACGTATTCGGATAGACGTCGAACGAGGGGTCGTTCCAACCGGCCTTGTCCCGGAACGCCCGGGTGAATTCCATGACAGCGTCGCGGGTGGTGGTGACGTTGTAGAGATTGCAGATGGCGACCTCCCTTGCGCCGCACGACGCGCATTCGGGCGCCGACATCGAAGCGGACACGCCCTCGCTGTCGCGAACGATACACGGATATCACGCGTTCTCCCGACCTTTTCGTTTCAACCGAAGACTCCGATTGACTCGTGATGTCGATAAGAACAAATAAGGAACATAGCAGCGGAGAAGTTCGCTGCAAAGCCCAAGGAGCCGCCTTTTTCGTCATGCCGGATCGCCTCGCCAGCCCCGCGGTCGCCGAGCTGCGACAGCGCATCGAGCGCCTTGAAGGCGCGCGCGGCGGCCGGCGCGCGGTTCTGCCGTTCGGCGTCCGCGAGGTCGACCGCAGGCTACCGGAAGGAGGGCTGGCGCTCGGGTGCCTGCATGAGGTCGCAGGCGGCGGGAACGGCGCCGTGGACGGGGCAGCCGCGGCGCTGTTTGCGGCCGGCGTCGCCGCGCGAACGAAGGGCCGGGTGCTCTGGTGCGTGACCCGGCGCGATCTGTTCGCGCCGGCGCTTGCCCAGGTTGGCCTGCGGCCTGATCGGCTGATCCTTCTCGAGGGCGGCGACGAGAAAACCGTGCTCGCCTGTTTCGAGGAGGGCCTGCGGCACGGTGGACTTGGCGCGGTCGTCGCGGAAGTGGCGCGGCTCCCGATGACGGCGTCGCGCCGTCTTCAACTCGCCGACGAAGGCAAGGGCGCGATCGGGATCGCCCTGCGTCGCTGGCGCCGGCAAAGCGAAGCGGTCGATTTCGGGCAGCCGACAGCGGCGGTCACGCGCTGGCGCGTGACCGCCTTGCCGTCGACGCCGCTGCCTGCGCCGGGCGTCGGGCGGCCGCGCTGGCTGGTCGAGTTGATCCGGTGTCGCGCCGGCGAGAGTGCGGATTTCGAGTTGGAGGCGTGTGATGGCAAGGGTCGTCTCTCTCTTCCTTCCGAGGTGGCCAACCGACCGCCTTCGAAGGATATCG
>DAIEEM010000321.1 GCA_027325905.1 Rhodocyclaceae bacterium | reverse complement strand
GCACCGCGGTAGCCGGGGCTCCGCGCCGCATGAATCCGTCCCGCGCGTTCATCCTGCGGCCGGTGGCGACCTCGCTGCTGATGGTCGCCATCCTGCTCGCCGGCCTCATCGCCTACCACGTGCTGCCGATTTCGGCGCTGCCGGAAGTCGACTATCCGACGATCCAGGTCACCACGCTGTATCCGGGCGCCAGCCCCGACGTCACGACGTCGTCGATCACGGCGCCGCTGGAACGCCAGTTCGGCCAGATGCCCGGCCTCAACCAGATGTCGTCGGCGAGTTCGGGCGGCGCCTCGGTGATCACGCTGCAATTCTCGCTGACGCTTCCGCTCGACGTCGCGGAGCAGGAAGTGCAGGCGGCCATCAACGCCGCCACCACCTTCCTGCCCATCGACCTGCCGATGCCGCCCATCTACAGCAAGGTCAATCCCGCCGACGCGCCCATCATCACGCTGGCGATCACCTCCTCGACGCTGCCTTTGCCGAAAATCGAGGACCTCGTCGACACGCGCCTGGCGCAGAAGCTCTCGCAGCTGCCGGGCGTCGGCCTGGTCAGCGTCGGCGGCGGCCAGCGCCCGGCCGTGCGCATCCAGGCCAACCCCAAGGCGCTTACCGCCGCCGGCCTCAATCTCGACGACGTGCGCACCGCCATCGGCGCCGCCAACGTCAACATGGCGAAGGGCAGCTTCGACGGCCCGATGCGCGCCTCCACGATCGACGCCAACGACCAGCTGCGTTCGGCCGCCGAGTACCGCGACCTCGTCATCGCCTGGAAGAACGGCGCGCCGATCCGCCTCGTCGACATCGCCGACGTCATCGACGGCGCCGAGAATGCGCGGCTCGCCGCCTGGGCCGACAAGACGCCGGCGATCATCCTCAACATCCAGCGCCAGCCCGGCGCCAACGTCATCGAGACGGTCGACCGCATCAAGAAGACGCTGCCGGCCTTGCAGGCCGCCCTGCCCGGCTCGGTCGACGTCAAGCTGCTGACCGATCGCACCACCACCATCCGCGCCTCGGTGCACGACGTGCAGATGGAACTGCTGCTGGCCGTGGCGCTGGTCGTCGCGGTGATCTTCGTCTTCCTGCGCAACCTTCCGGCCACCGTCATCCCCGGCGTCGCCGTGCCGCTCTCCCTGGTCGGCACCTTCGGCGTCATGTACCTGGCCGGCTTCTCGATCAACAACCTGACGCTGATGGCGCTGACCATCGCCACCGGCTTCGTCGTCGACGACGCCATCGTCATGATCGAGAACGTCGCCCGCTACGTCGAGGCCGGCGACTCGCCGCTGGAAGCGGCGTTGAAGGGCAGCGAGCAGATCGGCTTCACCATCATCTCGCTGACCTTCTCGCTGATCGCCGTGCTGATCCCGCTGCTGTTCATGGGCGACGTCGTCGGCCGGCTGTTCCGCGAGTTCGCCGTCACGCTCGCCGTCTCCATCCTGATCTCGGCCGTCGTCTCGCTGACGCTGACGCCGATGATGTGCGCGCGCCTGCTGCGCCATATCCCGGCGGAGAAGCAGAGCCGCTTCTACCATGCCAGCGGCGCCTTCTTCGAGCGCGTCATCGCGCGCTACGGCGTCATGCTCAACTGGGTGCTCGACCGCCAGCGCGCCACGCTCGCGGTCGCCGTCGGCACACTGGCGCTCACCGTGGTGCTCTACGTCCTCATCCCCAAGGGCTTCTTCCCGGTGCAGGACACCGGCGTCATCCAGGCCATCACCGAGGCGCCGCAGTCGATCTCCTTCCCGGCGATGGCCCAGCGCCAGCAGGCGATCGCCGACGCCGTGCTCGCCGATCCCGCCGTCGCCAGCCTGTCGTCGTTCATCGGCGTCGACGGCGTCAACGCCACGCTCAACGCCGGCCGCATGCTGATCAACCTGAAACCCAAGGCCGACCGCGACGCCGACGCCTCCGGCGTGATCCGCCGCCTGCAGCCGACGCTCGCCAAGATCACCGGCATCGCCACCTACATGCAGCCGGTGCAGGACCTGACCATCGAGGACCGCGTCAGCCGCACGCTGTACCAGTTCAGCGCGACGGACGCCAATGCGGCCGAACTCTCGCTGTGGGTGCCCAAGATCGTCGACAGGCTCGCCACGCTGCCCGAACTGCGCGACGTCGCCAGCGACACCCAGGATCGCGGCGTCCAGGCTTACATCGACATCGACCGCAACAGCGCCGGCCGGCTCGGCATCACCACGGCCGCCATCGACAACGCGCTCTACAACGCCTTCGGCCAACGGCTGATCTCGACCATCTTCACGCAGTCGAATCTCTACCGCGTCGTGCTCGAGGTGAAGCCCGAGCTGCAGCAGGGACTGGCCGCGCTCGACGGCATCTACATCGTTTCGCCGAGCGGCGCCCAGGTGCCGCTGTCCGCGCTCGCGCGCATCAGCGAGCGGCCGACGCAACTTGCCATCAACCACATCGCGCAGTTCCCGGCCTCGACCATCTCGTTCAACCTGGCGCCCGGCGCTTCGCTCGGCGACGCCGTCAAGGCCATTCGCGCGGCCACCGCGTCGCTCGACATGCCGGCCAGCCTCGAAACGGAGTTCCAGGGCGCGGCCCAAGCCTTCCAGGCGTCGCTCGACAACACGCTGCTGCTGATCCTCGCCGCGGTCGTCACCATGTACATCGTGCTCGGCGTCCTCTACGAGAGCTACATCCACCCGGTGACCATCCTGTCGACCCTGCCCTCGGCCGCAGTCGGCGCGCTGCTGGCACTGATGATTTCCGGCAAGGACGTCGGCATCGTCGCCGTCATCGGCATCATCCTCCTGATCGGCATCGTGAAGAAGAACGCGATCATGATGATCGATTTCGCGCTGGCGGCCGAGCGCAACGAAGGGTTGAATACGCGCGACGCCATCTACCAGGCCTGTCTGCTGCGGT
>DAIEEM010000302.1 GCA_027325905.1 Rhodocyclaceae bacterium | reverse complement strand
CGTTGGCGCAGTCTCAGCTCGATCGCCGTTTCGCGGCGGCGCTGCTGACCTCGCCCGCCCTGCGCTCGATTTCCCTGCTCGGCGCCGGCAACCGCATCGTCGCCAGTTCCAGCCGCCTCGACCTCGGCGTCGCCGTCGACGCCGGCGACTACCTGCCGCCGCATGCGGACAACAGCGAACTGGCGCGCATCGGCCGGCCGTGGTCGGGGCGCGACTTCGGCGACGGCAGCCCGTTCGGCGTCGCCACGGCGGACGCCAACAAGGGGCTCGGCTTCATTCCGGTGCTGCGCAGCATCCACGTCAACAAGCGGACCTTCACCCTGGCAACCGCCGTCAATCCAGACTACTTCATCAACTACTACAGCAGCCGGCTGCGTCCCGAGGAAGGCTTCGTCGAGGTGCTCCGCTACGACGGCACCGGCCTGCTGTCGACCGCCGAACGCTACGCCGACGACGATCGCCACAGGGCATTTCTCGCCCGCTTGTCGGAAGTCGAGTTCGGCAGCTTCGAAGAGACCTTGCGCGACGGCACGCCTGTGATCACCGCCTTTCGCGCCTCGCGCGCCTACCCGCTGGTGGTGCTCACGCACATCAAGCGCAGCTACGCGCTGGGCGCATGGGCGGCGGAGAGCCGGCGCCTGCTGGCGACCGCCGTGCCGGCGCTGCTCGCAGTCGTCGTCCTCACCACACTGCTCCACATACACCTGCGGCGCCTTGAAGAGCAGCGAGCCGAGGCACGCCAGCGCGAACGCGACCGCCTGGCGGCGACGGTGTTCCAGACGGTGGACGGCGGCGTCATGGTCGCCGACGCCGGCGAGCGCGTCGTCGCCGTCAATCCCGCCTTCACGCGCATCACCGGCTATGCCGAGGAAGAGATGATCGGCCGCAAGTGGCAGGTGCTGGCCGCGGAACAGCAATCGCCCGAGGTCCTGGCGGCGCTGTCGCGGACGCTGGCCGATTCCGGCAGTTGGCACGGCGAGATCTGGCATCGCCACAAGAACGGCGAGCGCTACCTCGCCTGGCTGGCGGTCAATCAGGTGCGCAACGAAAGCGGCAACCTCGCCTATTACGTCGCCGCGTTCTCCGACATCACCGACCGCAAGCGCGCCGAAGAGGCACAGTTGCGGGCGGTGATCGAAGCCTCGCCGGAAGCCGTGCTGCTGGTCGATAGCGACGGCAGCATCGCGTTCGCCAACCGCGTCAGCGAGCGGCTTTTCGGCTACACCCTGGCCGAAGCCACCGGCCTCGACGTCGGCAGCCTGGTGCCGCCGCCGCAGCGGGCGAAGCATGCCCAATACGTCGCCGAATTCAATCGCCACCCGCATTCGCGGCCGATGGCCAGCGGCATGCGGCTCATGGCCCGGCGCAAGGACGGCTCCGAGTTCCCCGCCGAGATCAGCCTGAGTCCCATGAAGATGGGCGACCGCTTCGTCGTCATCGCCGCGATCGGCGACATCAGCCAGCGCATCCGCGACGAAGAGGCGCTGCGCGCCAGCGAGGAGCGATGGAAATTCGCCCTCGAAGGCGCCGGCGAAGGCGTCTGGGACTGGAACATCGTCAGCGGCGAGGCTTTGTACTCGAAGCGCATCATGGATTTCTGGGGCGTCGCCGAAGGCGAGGTCGCCGGCCGCATCGAGGAATGGACCGCGCGCATCCATGCCGACGACCGCCAGTTCGTCATGGCCGAACTGCAAAGCTGCCTGGAGGGCAGGAGCGGCGGCTACGCCGTCGAGCATCGCGCTCGCTGCCGCGACGGGAGCTGGCGATGGGCGCAGGTGCGCGGCATGGTGGTCGGCCGCGACGGCGACGGCAAGCCACAGCGCATGATCGGCACCTACGCCGACATCACCGGGCGCAAGACGGTGGAGCGCGAGTTGGTGGCGGCGAAGGAAGCCGCCGAGGCGCTGCTCGAGCGCGCCAGCATGGCGGAGCGCCGCATCGTCGACATCAGCGAACAGACGCAGGAGCGCATCGGCCAGGAACTGCACGACGATCTCGGCCAGCACCTCACCGGCGCCGCCTTCCTCTCGGAATCGCTGTTCCGCAAACTCGACGCCGCCAATCGGGCCGAGCAGGAGGACGCCGCCAACATCACGCGACTGATCAACGCCGCCGTCGCCAAGACGCGGACGCTGGCGCAGGGCCTGTACCCGGTCGAACTGAAGGAGGCCGGCCTGCGCTCCATGGTCGAGCAGTTGGCGCGCAGCATCGAGAAAACCTACGACGTCCAGTGCGAGGTGCGGGCCACCGCCGATTTCCGCGTCGCCGACCCAGGCGTCGCCATCAATCTGTTCCGCATTACCCAGGAAGCCATCAACAATGCCGTCCGCCACGGCAAGGCGGCCAAGATCGCCGTCGACATGTTCCGCGCGCCGGCGGCGGCGGTCCTCGAAATCGCCGACGACGGCTGCGGCCTGGGCAAGGCTGGAACGCTGCCGGACAAGGGCGGCCTCGGCATGCACACCATGCGCTACCGCGCCGCGCTTATCGGCGCGACGCTGGAGATCGCGACGGGCGCTGACGGCGGCGCCCGGGTTGTTATAGCATTGCCGTTCTCCGAGGAAACCGATCCCGATGCCATACAACGAGCAACATAAGGCCAAGATTCTCGTCGTCGACGACCACCCGATCGTCCGCCAGGGCATCTCCCAGCTGATCGACCGGGAACCCGACCTGCACGTCTGCGGCGAGGCCAGCGGCGCCGAAGAGGCGCTGAGCGCCTGCCAGTCCAGTCTGCCCGACCTGGCGATCGTGGACCTTTCGCTCACCGGCGTCTCCGGGCTCGAACTGGTCAAGCAGTTGCGCAGCCGCTACGCCGGCCTCGCCATCCTCATGATGTCCATGCACGACGAAACCATCTACGCCGAGCGCTGCCTGCGCGCCGGCGCCAACGGCTACCTGATGAAGCAGGAGGCGACGGTCACCGTGCTGTCGGCGATCCGCGCCGTGCTGCGCGGAGAGTTCCATCTCAGCGAGCGCATGCGCACGCTGCTGCTGCAGCAACGGCTCGCCGGCCAGACGTCGGGCTCGCCGATCGCCGGGCTCACCGCGGCCGAGTTCGAGGTCTTCACCCAGATCGGCAAGGGGCTCGGCGTCGCCGAAATCGCCAAGCAGCTCAACCGCAGCGCCAGTACCATCGAAACCCATCGCGCCAACATCAAGCGCAAGCTAGACATCGCCAGCAACTCCGAACTGGTGCTCTACGCCCACAACCGGCTCAACGAGACGAACCCCGGACCGGGCGGCGTCTAGCCGCCGCACCCCGCGCCCTTAGGTGCGCGATCTAGCGAAAACCGCTACATTGCACTAGCGGTTTCTCCCGCATTATTTGGTGATTCGGCCGATAGCCGGCTTACCCGGATGCCAGTAACATGTAGCGCTGGCACGGGGGAAAAGGATCCGCAGGTGAAGAGCAGAGCAACTCTCGTCGGCGCCGGCCGGGCGATCGCTGCGGCACCGCGACTTCGCCGCCG
>DAIEEM010000299.1 GCA_027325905.1 Rhodocyclaceae bacterium | reverse complement strand
GATGAGGTCGAAGCGGCGCCCCGCCAGTTCCTCGAAACCGCCGCCTTCGGGAAAAGGTCCGCCGGTCCCGGCAGCGCGGGCGGCGTCCAGCAGGCGCGAAAAATCCAGCGCCAGGCGCGCCGCCTTTTCCGCGGTGCGGTTGGCGATGAACAGTTCGGCCGGGCCTTCCCGCAGCAGCGGCAGGACGGCGCCGCGCGCCGCGCCTCCGGCGCCGAGCAGCAGCACGCGGCGGCCGGCGATGTCGCAGCCGAGGTTGGACTTGAGGTCGCGCACCAGGCCGGCGCCGTCGGTGTTGTCGCCTTCGATGCCGCCGTCCTTATCGGCGAAACTCAGCGTATTGACGGCGCCGGCCGCGGCGGCGCGCTCGCTGAGGCGGGTCGCCAGCCGGAACGCTTGCTCCTTGAACGGCACCGTGACGTTGGCGCCGCGCCCGCCGGCCGCGGCGAAGGCCGCCACCTGCGCGGCAAAGCCGTCCAGCGGCGCCTCGATCGCTTCGTAGCTCATGTCCTGCCCGGTCTGGCGCGCGAACAGTGCGTGGATGCGCGGCGACTTGCTGTGGGCGACGGGGTGGCCGAAGACGGCGTAGCGGTCGGTCATCATGCCCTCGCCGGGCCGCCCCCAGAGGGCATGCGTCCCCCCGTGGGGGGCAGCGAACGTATGCGAGCGTGGGGGGGCATATTTTAGTTGGACTGGAGCCGGTCGCTGTTGGTGAATGTCCACGTGCGTGTGATGACGATGACGTCGGTGTCGCGCTTGATGGCCGGCGGGAAGGCGGCGTAGGGCGCGGCGAGCTGGACGATGCGGCGCGCGGCGTCGTCCAGCAGCTTGTGCCCCGACGGGCGGTTGACGTCGACGCTCTCGAGCTCGCCGTCGCTCTTGATGGTGACCGTGATCACCAGGCTGCCGTAGAGCCGGCCGCGCGCCGACTCCGGGTAATTGAGGTTGCCGATGCGCTCGATCTTCTGGCGCCAGTCCTCGACGTATTGCGCGAAGCGGTATTCGGAGGTGCGGGCGCCGACGAAGGCCTTGCGCGGCCGCTTGTTGTAGGTGTCGACGTCGCGCTCGATCTGGCCTTCGAGGCGAGCCATCGCCAGCGCATTGCTGGCGAGGTCCATGCCGGAAACGCTGGGCGTGCGCGCCGGCGGCGCCGGCTCGGAGCGCCGCGCCGCGGCGGCGACGCTCTTCTCGCTCTTCAGTTGCGTCAGCATCTGTTGCTGCTCGGTTTCGAGCGTGGCGACGCGCTGGCGCGCCTCGATCGCCGCATCGCCCTCGTGCGTGTCCTTGGCCACGGGCAGCGGCGTGGTGGCGCGGCGGTTCTCGTCGGTGTTGCCGCCGCCGTCGAGATTGGCCTGCGCCTTGGCCTGCGCATCGTGCGGCTTCATCGCGCTCTTGCTGTTGACGAGGATGACGTCGAGCGCCTGTTCGGTCGCCCTGCCGATCGCCTCGGGCAGCTTGAAGTGGATGGACAGGACGACGGCGTGCAGCAGCAGCGATGCGCCCAGCGCCAGCGTCAGGTTGCGCTGCGAGGGTGCCATATCAGCGAGTGGGCCGGGCCAGGCGAAAGGGCGCTGCATGGCGCGGAATTTTACTCCCCGGCTTCCTCGTCTTCCAAAGGCGCATCAGAAGGTTCGGCGGCCAGCAATTCGACGAATCGGGCGCGCGCTTCGGCTTCGAGCAGGTCGATGTGTTCGACGGCGAGCTTGACGCGCGCACCGCGTTCGCTCGCCGGCAGCGAGGGCACGCGCAGCACCAGCGGGATGCGCTCAAGGCGCACCAGACTTTCCTTCAGCACCGTCGCCGTCGCTTCCGCCTTGCCTTCCTGCGCCAGCCAGCGCAGGCACCAGTAGCGCTCCATGCCGCGCTGGAATTCGGCGTAGGCGGCATAGGTGAGTTCGAAGTCGCGCAGCGCGCCGAGGAACTCCGCCGACTTCGCCGTGAAGGGCGGCGTCTCGCCTCCCAGGCAGGCGATCAGTTGCCACTGGTTGACCAGGTCGCAGTAGCGGCGCAGCGGCGAAGACGACCAGGCGTAGCATTCGACGCCGAGGCCTTCATGCGCGGCGGCGACCGTGCTCATGCGCACCTTGCCCGCCGTCTGCACGCGGTAGAGCCCGGCGACCTTGGCGTCGCGCAGCAGCGCGCCCCAGGTCGAGTTGGCGACGATCATCAGTTCCGCCACCAGCGTGTCGAGCGGGCTGCCGCGCGAACGCTCGTCGATGGCGACGCGGCCGGGGCCCTGCGGCGTGGCGACGTTCCAGTCGACGCTGTAGTTGTAGTCCTTGCGGTTCTGCTGGCCGGCGGCGCCGCGCCCGGCTTCGAGCACGGTGGCGAGTTCCCAGAGGCGCTGCAATTCGTCGCGGAAGGGAAACTCGGGTAGGCCGACGGCGAGCGTGGCTTCGTTGAACAGCGGCTCGATATCGTGGTGGCGCAGGTTGGCGGCGACGGGAACGCATTCGAGTTTCGTCTCGTGCCCGGTCACGCGCAAGTCGGCGGCGATGTCGAGATACAGCGAGACGGCGGGCACGGTGCGGCCGGCGGCCAGCGTGAAGCGCTCGACGATGTCCTCGGGCAGCATGGTGATCTTGCGCCCCGGCATATAGACGGTGGATAGGCGCGCGCGGGCAACGCGGCCGAGGTCGGAGTCGGGGGCGATGCCCAGCCCCGGCGCGGCGATGTGGATGCCGACGCGCATGCCGCCGTCGGGCAGGAAGGCGACGGAAAAGGCGTCGTCGATTTCCGTGGTCGCCGCGTCGTCGATGGAGAAGGCACGCACGTCCGCCGTCGGCAGGCCGCTCGCCTCGGCGGGCGGCGCGCAGGGCGCGAAATCGGTGCCGCGCGGGAAGTACTCGAACAGAAAGCGGCCGAGGTGGTATTCGTGGGTGTCGGCGATGGCGCCGCACTGCGCCAGCAAGCGCGGCGCGGCGAGGCCGGTCTCGGCGCAGGCGGCTTCGAGCGCCTTGGTCTCGGGCTTGTTGCGGTCCGGCTTGTAGAGCAGTTCGCGCAGCAGCGGCCGCAGTTCGGCGGGCAGGGTGCCGGCCTTGAGTTCGCCGACCATGCGCTCGACCGCCAGCGCCTGCTGGCGCTTTTTTTCCATGCCGGCCAGCGCCGCCTTGAGGATGTCCGGCGGCGCCTTGCGGAAGCGGCCCTTGCCCTTGCGGTGGAACCAGATCGGCGCCGCATGCAGGCGCAGCAGCACCGCCGCGGCCTCGACCGGGCCGGGCTTGTGGCCGGCGTATTCGGCGGCCAGTTCCTCGAAGCCGAACTCGGCTTCGCCGCAGGCCTCCCAGAGGAAATCGACGTCGATGCCCGCCGCCTCGGCCTCGGCGCGCTCGAGCAGATCGGCGGGCGACGGCGCCTCGAAGCGCAGCAGCACGTTGGCCGTTTTCACTTTCGAGCGCTTGCCCGTCGGCAGTTCAACCTGCAGCGAGGTATTGTTGTCGGCGAGGACGGTTCCGGCGCGGAAGGCGCCGTCTTCCTCGAAAAGCACGTTCATGGGGAGTGGCGAGGCTGGGGAGGCCGCGGATTATACCGGTTGGGGTGAAGCTACATGCGCTTCATGCCCCTTAGTTCCTCGACGATCTTCCGGCGCTCTTTCAACGGGCCGGAACTGCCGCAAGCATCCACCGCATAAGCCTTCGCATCGGGTTGGAGGAACAAGACATACCGCTCCGAACGATTCATCACGAATCGCGCGGGAGTGTTCTCGGAGCGGACGTCTATGGTGCCGGGAACGCGGCCGCGCAACGTCTCCTCCACCCCTACCCGATAAAGCCTCGCGGTGACCGCGCCAGGCGCTTCGGGATTCTCGAACAGATCCTTCTCCACCACGGCTTCGCCGACGATTACCGCCGCGCTCACCTTCGCCTCCTCGGCAACGGACAGCTTGGGTTCGCCGAGGCATCGGGACTGGCCATAAGCGGGAAGCGCCAGCAATGTCATCAGGCAAATGGTGTTCGTGGCTTTCATGGCTGCATGGCGTTAACGAGAATGTCGGGAAATACGCGTTTTTTTGATCGTGC
>DAIEEM010000282.1 GCA_027325905.1 Rhodocyclaceae bacterium | reverse complement strand
ACCGCAGGCCCATTGGGATATTCGCCCTCCGGGATGCCTTTCCCGATGAATTGGCCGTCGCCAGCGACCTCAGGACGACCGCGTTGCGGTGCAGCCACCTACTCCATCGGGAACTATCCGCCGGCGGGAATTGCGCAAGCGTCGCCAAGGCAGCGTAGTGGTTGCCATCGATGCTTCAATTTGCCAACCGCGATTTTAGGAGAGCCGCAGCATATTTCATAACAAACCAAGGAGGAAATAGCGATGGCCGAATCTACGACCGAGTTCCATATGGCGAAGTGCGATGTACTGATTCTTTCGGGCACGTCATTGATGGCATTGTGCGGTCTGGTGATAGCTGCTGTTCTCGTCGCCTGGGGCGTTGGGGGGACCGACTACAAGAACAGCTTCTATGGTGATGACGCCTTGGTGGTTGCGGGCGCGGGCATCGTCGCCGGGGCCATGCTGCATTATCTTGGCCGAAAGTGCAGACTCAACAACTAGCCATTCGTTTTCGCGCTCGCGGCCGGCGGATAAGTGAATCGAAAATGGCCGATACAACACAAAGCCCAGCTCGAAAGGGCTGGGCTTTTTCGTGTCCGGCAGCGGATCGGCGCAGCCGCCGCTGACGATACGTCAAGGCATGGTGATCACGGGATCGGCACCCTTCCAGGCCAAGCGTCGGCGCAATGCCTCGGGATCGCCATTGCCGCATTGAATCAAGACCACCGTTTTGCCATCCATGACCGCCTGATGCAGCAGCGTCAGTTTGTCGTCGGGAATGCCCAAACGACGCAGGCCGATAGTAAGGTGAGTCGCCGCCGCTCCAGTAGTCATCAGCCCCGCGCCCACGGCGGCGCCGGCAATGGCATCGATCAGCGGGCCGGCAATAAGGAGAGCGCCGATGCCGGGCACCAAGAGCAGGCCGGCGGCGCCATCCAACAATCCGCCCAGCGATCCCCATAGTGCGCCCTGCGCACCCCACACTCTGAAACGCTCCCTTTCGTTCGTGTAGGCGATCCCGAGAAAGTCGTCGCCTCCCCCCCCTGCCTTGTGCAGGATGGATACTTGGTCCATCTGCAATTGACGGTCAAGCATCTCCTCGACCAGCGCGTGGGCATCCTCGAGCTTGGCGAATATTGCTCCGACAAAATTATTCGTCATTGTGCAACTGATGCCTATTCCGATTGCGCAGGCTTGCCGCGGTTCAGAGCACGCGCGCAGCAAAGGCGTCGTCGTTGTCGTCGGTAAGATGGACGGCGCAGGCGATGCACGGATCGAAGCTGTGGATGGTGCGCAGCACTTCGAGCGGCTGCTTGGCATCGTGCACCGCATGTCCCTTCAGCGCGGCTTCGTAGGCGCCGGGCTGGCCCTGCGGATCGCGCGGGCCGGCGTTCCAGGTGCTCGGCACCACGGCCTGGTAGTTGGCGACCTTGCCGTCGTCGATGACGACCCAGTGCGCCAGACCGCCGCGCGGCGCCTCGACGAAACCGACACCCTGCGCATGCCTGGGCCAGCTCGACGGTTCCCACAGCGCCTCGTTGAACGTACTGACGTCGCCAGCCTTGATGTTGGCGACGAACTGGTCGTACCAGCCCTGCATGGCATCGGCGAGTATCTTCGTTTCCAGCGTGCGCGCCGCCGTGCGGCCCATGGTCGAGAACAGCGCCGTCACCGGCAGGTCGAGCTTCTTCAAGGCCATATCGACGAGTTCCTTGGTCTGCGCATGGCCCTTGGCGTAGAGCGTCAGCACGCGCGCCAACGGCCCGACTTCCATGGCGCGGCCCTTCCAGCGCGGCGACTTGATCCAGGAATAGGCCTGCTCGACCGGCAGATGCCGGTAGGGCGGCTGCGGTCCGGTGTAGTCGATGTTGGTCTCGCCGCGGTAGGGATGCCGGCCCTTGTCCTTGCCGTCGGCATAGTCGTACCAGGAGTGCGCGACGTATTCCTGTATCTGGTCGTCGGCATCGAGGTCGACTTCGTGGAGCGAAGACAGATCGCGGTTCAGTATCGCGCCGCGCGGAAACAGGAAGCCCGACGGATCGTCGATGCCCTTGCCCGGCAGGTCGCCGTAGCTAAGGAAGTTGCCCAGGCCTTCGCCCTGCTTGAACCAGTCCTTGTAGAAGCCGGCGATCGCCAGCGTGTCGGGCACATAGACCTGGTCGACGAAGCTCTTCATCGACGCGATCACCGCCTGGATACGCTCCAGGCCGACGACATCGAGCGTCGTGCCGCCCTGGCCGCCGCGGTAATGCGGGCCCTTGCCCTGACCCTGGTGTTCGGGATAGATGCTGATGGCGATCGGCGCGCCGCCGACGACGAAGTTCGGATGCGGGTTCTTGCCGCCGAGAATCGCGTGCAGGGCGACGACGTCGCGCTGCCATGCCAGCGCTTCGAGGTAGTGCGCCACCGCCATCAGGTTCGCTTCCGGCGGCAGCCGGTAGGCCGGGTGGCCCCAGTAGCCGTTCTGGAAGATGCCGAGCCGGCCGGTGTCGACCAAGCCCTTGAGGCGCTTCTGCACGTCGGCGAAATAGCCGGGCGAGGACTGCGGATGGCTGCCGATCGATTGCGCCAGCGTCGACGTCGCCTTGGGGTCGGCCTTCAGCGCCGAAACCACGTCCACCCAGTCGAGCGCATGCAGGTGGTAGAAATGCATGACGTGGTCGTGGATGTACTGCGCGCCGATCATCAGGTTGCGGATGAGTTCGGCGTTGGGCGGAATCGTCACCTTGAGCGCATTCTCGACCGCACGCACCGAGGCCACCGCATGCACCACCGTGCACACGCCGCAGATGCGCTGGGCGAAGGCCCAGGCGTCGCGCGGGTCGCGCCCGCGCAGGATGAGTTCGATGCCGCGCACCATGGTGCCGGCCGACCAGGCTTCCGCGATGGCGCCGTCCTGCAGTTGCGCCTCGATGCGCAGATGGCCTTCGATGCGGGTAACGGGGTCGATGACGAGACGTTCGCTCATGATGGATTCTCTTCCAGGTGATCCGCGACGAGCTCCGTGAGGCCGAGCATTTCGACGTCCATGTGGTAGTGCTCGAGCGCCTCCTCGATGGTGACGCGGCAGTTGGCGCAGGCTGTCACCAGGGTGTCGACGCCGAGTTCCTCGATCTGCGCCTTCTTGCGCTTGAAGGAAATGAGCTTGAGCGGCTCGGCGCGTTCGTTGGCGCCGACGCCGCCGCCGCCGCCGCAGCACCAGTTCATGGTGCCCGTGTCCTTCATTTCGCGGAACTGCGGTGCGATCTCCTTGAGCAGTTTGCGCGGCTGTTCATAGACGCCGCCGCGGCGCGATATCTGGCAGGGGTCGTGATAGGTCTGCGGCTTGTCCAGCGTGCCCTTGAGCTTGATGCGGCCGCTCGCGTGCAGCTCGTCGATCACTTCGAGGATATGCTTGACCTCGAAGCCGAAGGACCGGCCCATCAGGTTCGGCCCTTCCCAACGGATCGCCGTGTAGGCGTGGCCGCACTCGGGGCTGATTACGCATTTGACCTCGAGGTCCTCGGCGGCTTTGACGATGCGGCCGACGAGTTCGCGCGCCAGATCCGAAACGCCGATCTGGATGCCGCTGTTGGTGGCCTCGTAGGCGTGCTCGCTGAGCGTCCACGTGGCGCCGGCCTGCTTGAAGATGCGGCTGACGGCGCCGAGGTATTCGGGATAGTTGAGAATTTCCCACGACGACATCAGCACGAGGTAATCGACGTGCGCCTGGTTGACGGGAATCTCGATGCCGAACTGCTTTTCCATGTGCTTGATCTGCGCCTGCACGGTGACCCATTTGACGCCGGCCGGGCTGCCGGCGACGATGGCGCGCGTCGTCGCGGTGACCAGCCCTTCCGGCGCATGGCCGGCCGCCGCCATGCCCTCGCGCATCTTGCGGATCGCGTAGGTGAGGTCGTTGCCGACCGGGCAGACCATCGAGCAGCGCCCGCACATGGTGCAGGAGTCGTAGACGAGCGGCTCCCATGCGGCGAGTTCCGCGTCGGTCACCGACTTCGACAGCCCCGCGGCTTTCGCCAGCTTGCCGAGCAGCGTGTATTCCTGGAACCAGGTGCGGCGCAGCGGTTCGAGCTTGTGCACCGGCGTGTATTGCGGATCGCCGGTTTCCGTGTAGAACAGGCAGGACTCGGCGCACAGGCCGCAATGCACGCAACTGGCGAAGAAGCTGGCGATGGGCGCATCGAGTACTTCCTTGAAGGAATTGATGCCGCGTTCGAAAGTGGCTGTCACGCTGCAACTCCTTTCTTCGCCGCGATGTCGCCGTTGTACCAGCGCGCCATGAACAGGCCGACGACGTGGAAGAGCTTGGTGAAAGGCAGGAAGGCGAGCAGTAGTTCTACCGACAGGATGTGCAGCGCCAGCAACAGCGTGTAGTTCTCGGACATGTGATGGAAGGCGGCGTAGCCGGTCAGCAGCGGCACGAAGGTCAGCGTCCAGGCGAGCCAGTCGCCGAAGCCCGAGAGCAGGCGCTTGACCGGGTCCATGAGGCGGCCGGCGAGCACCGCGAGCATGGCGGCGATGGTGGCGACCGTCGCGGCATCGACGAACAGGTTGGGCAGGCCGGGCCAGCGAACGCCGAAGAGGCCGCGGATCAGCTCGATGTGCGGCGCGAAGCCGAACACGGCGATCGCCAGCCCGACGTGGAAGACGTAGCCGCCGGCATAGGTGAGCGGCGCGCGCTGGAACATGCCCGGCGGCGGCAGCGAGCGCGATAATATCGTGCGCCAGCCGCTGCCGGGCGTGATCGTGCGCGCCGTGGCGAGGTCGCCCTTGCGGCCGAGCGCCTGGATTTCAAAGACGCGCAGCACGATGCCGAAGAGGCCGGCGGCGAGCGCCAGCGCCAGGCCCGGCCCGCGCGCCCAGGTCAGCAGTTCGAGAGCGCTCATGGCTTCTTCTCCAAGTCCTCGACCGTGACGGGCGCGTGCGCCGCTTTCGCCGCCGCCTTCTTGCCGCGGTTGGCGACGGCCATCGCCGCGCCGGCGGCGACGCCCGCCGCCGCCGCGATGCCGGCCGCCTTCTCGACGTTCGCCGTCGGCATCGACAGCGCCTTGTAGAACGGCCCCATGTCCCAGAAGCCCGGCTGCGAGCAGCCGAGGCAGCCGTGGCCGGACTGGATCGGGAAAGAGACGCCATTGTTCCACTTCGTCGTGGCGCAGGCGTTGTAGGTCACCGGCCCCTTGCAGCCGAGCTTGAACAGGCACCAGCCGCGGCGCGCTCCCTCGTCGTCGAAAGTCTCGGCGAACTTGCCCTGGTCGTAGAAGGGGCGGCGGTAGCAGCGGTCGTGGATGCTTTCGCCGTAGAAAATTTTCGGCCGACCCAGGTCATCGAGTTCCGGCAGGCCGCCGAAGGTGAGGAAGTGCGCCAGCACGCCGGTGATGACGACGGGAATCGGCGGGCAGCCCGGCACGTTGACGATGGGCTTGTCATTGATCACCGCACTGACCGGCACGGCGCCGGTCGGGTTCGGCTGCGCGGCGGGAATGCCGCCGTAGGCGGCGCAGGTGCCGACGGCGATCACCGCGGCGGCGCCCTGCGCCACTTCCTTCAGCATATCGACGTTGCTGACGCCGGCGATGGTCGAGTAGCCGGCATTGCCGAGCGGCACCGAACCGTCGACGATCAGCAGGTACTTGCCGGCGTTCGCGCGCATCGCCTCCATGCGCGCCTGCTCGGCGGCCTCGCCCGCGGCGGCCTGCAGCGTGTGGTGGTAGTCGAGCGAAATCTGTTCGAGAATCAGACCCTCGATGGTCGGCGCGTGCGAGCGCGTCAGCGACTCGGTACAACCCGTGCATTCCTGGAACGAAAGCCAGATCACCGAGGCGCGCGGTGCCTTTTCCAGCGCCGCGGCGATGGCGCCGACGCTGGCGGCCGGCAGCGCATAGGCCGCCGCCAGTGTGGCGCAAAAGCCGAGAAAATCGCGCCGACTGATGCCGGCCTCGCGCAAGGCGCTGCCGATGTTGTTTGCCGCGGGACGTTTCATCTTGTCTCCCTGTAGCGGATGCCAACCTCGAAATCGCAAGCCGTCGTCAATATATCAGCGGTTTCTAATGCGCATCATAGAACCTTCGCAAGACCCCTGCTGATGACGGGGACGTTAGCGCAGCGGCAGCGTCATCTCGGCCAGCCTGACCCAGTAGCGGATGCCGGTGGCGATGATCGCGTCGTTGAAATCGTAATGCGGGCTGTGCAGCGTGCAGCCGCCGACGCCCGGCCCGTTGCCGAGCCAAGCATAGCAGCCGGGCACGACGCGCGACAGGTAGGCGAAATCCTCGGCGCCCATGCTCGGCTTGAGATCGGTGAGCACCGTGCCGCCGGCAGCTTCTTCCGCCGTCACCTGGCGCGCCACCTCGCGGCAGATGCGGCTCGGTTCCGCGGCATTGACCGTCGGCGGATAGCCGCGCTCGAAATGCAGGGCGACACCGACGCGGTAGGTCGCGGCGATGCCGTCGCAGACGCGGCGCATGCCGGCTTCGAGCGCGTCCTGAAGTTCGGGCCGGAATGCGCGCACCGTGCCGCCCAGCACCGCCCGCTCCGGCAGTATGTTGTCGGCATTGCCGGCATGGAAGCGCGTGACGCTGACGACGGCGGCCTCGAGCGGATCGGTCTCGCGGCTCACCAACGCCTGCAGCGCCTGCACCAGCGCGGCGCCGGCCAGCACCGTGTCGACCGCCTGATGAGGCATCGCGGCATGGCCGCCGCAGCCGTCGATGACGATCTCGAAGCGATCGGCCGCCGCCATCACCGGGCCGTCGATGACGGCGATGCTGCCGGCCGCGATGCCGGGCCAATTGTGCAGGCCGAATACCATCTGCATCGGGAAGCGGTCGAACAG